>WRFZ01000166.1 GCA_009778655.1 Candidatus Azobacteroides sp. | reverse complement strand
AAACAGCGGAGTTGCAAGCTGCGAGTTTTTCACGTTGGAAGAAACATCAACCAAGTGTTGTTTGCTTTTGACTTCTTTAACGGAGAAATTCCAATTAACTTGATTATCATATTGCGTTTCAATCGGAACCATTTTCAAAGCGGCTCCGTTCTTGTTGCCCGGACATATATTGGCGCAGTTATCGCAACCCATGCAATCCAACACGTCCACTTGAATACGGAATTGCAAGCCTCCGAACTGTTTGGCGGGAATGGCGGAAAGCGTTTCGTAATCTCTCGGCGCTTTTGCCTGTTCTTCCGCATCCAACAGGAACGGACGAATGGCGGCATGAGGACAAACGTATGCACATTGGTTACATTGGGTGCAATTCTCTGCTATCCAAACCGGAACATGTGTAGCAACTCCGCGTTTTTCGAAAGCGGATGTTCCTTGTTCCCACGTTCCGTCTTCACGACCGGCGAATGTCGAAACAGGAAGATTGTCTCCCTTTTGTGCATTAATCGGACGAACAATTTTGGAAATAAATTCCGGCACATGGGCATCCGGTTCTTCCTCTTTTATCCGGATATTCGCCCATTCGGCGGGAACTTTCACCCGGACAACTTCACTGCCGCGATCAACCGCCGCATTGTTTTTGTTTACAATATCTTCGCCTTTCTTACCGTAGGATTTCACGATGAATTTCTTCATTTGTTCTACCGCCAAATCGTATGGAATGACGCCGGTAATCTTGAAAAATGCCGATTGCAGAATGGTATTTGTACGGTTACCCAAGCCGATTTCTTCTGCTATATCGGTCGCATCAATGATATAGAAGTTGATATTGTTCTTTGCTAAGTATTTTTTTACATGATCGGGAAGATGTTCTTTTACCTGATTTTCGTTCCAAATAGTATTTAACAAAAATGTTCCGTTCTTTTTCAATCCTTTGGTTACATCGTACAAACGCAAATAGGCTTGCACGTGACAAGCTACAAAATCGGGAGTATTCACCAAATAAGTCGAGCGGATGGGTTTGTCGCCGAAACGCAAATGCGAACAGGTGAAACCGCCCGATTTCTTAGAATCGTAAGCAAAATAAGCTTGACAATATTTATCGGTGTTGTCGCCAATGATTTTAATGGAGTTTTTGTTTGCGCCCACCGTTCCGTCTGCGCCCAAGCCGTAGAATTTGGCTTCGTAAGGACCGCCGTCGAAAGCCAGTTCTTCTTTTTGCGGAAGCGAAGTAAAAGTTACATCGTCCACGATACCGATGGTGAAACCGTTTTTCGGAGAAGGTAACGACAGATTTTCATACACCGCCAGAACTTGTGCCGGCGTAGTATCTTTGGACGATAAACCGTAACGGCCGCCCACGATAATCGGATGGTTATCTGAATTTTGCGTAAAAACTTCGACTACGTCCATGTAAAGCGGTTCTCCGCTTGCGCCCGGTTCTTTGGTACGATCCAAAACGGCAATGCGTTTAACGGTTTTCGGAATAGCGCTCAACAGATGTTTTGCCGAGAACGGACGATAAAGATGTACGGCTACCAAACCGACTTTTTCACCTTTAGACGTCAAATAATCAATTGTTTCACGAATAGCTTCGGTAATCGAGCCCATTGCGATAATCACCCGTTCGGCATCCGGAGCGCCGTAGTAATCAAATAAATGGTACGAGCGTCCGGTCAGTTCTGACAGTTTATTTACGTAATCTTCCACAATATCCACTACTTTATTGTAGTAAATATTCGAGGCTTCGCGGGCTTGAAAGTAAATGTCCGAATTTTGCGCCGTCCCGCGGGTAACCGGATTTTCCGGGTTCAATGACCGTTGACGAAAAGCCGACAAAGCTTTCCAATCAATCAGCGGAGCCAAATCTTCATTTTCCAACGCTTCTATTTTCTGAATTTCGTGCGAGGTACGAAATCCGTCGAAGAAATGCACAAAAGGAACGCGCGATTTGATCGCCGCCAAATGGGCGACTGCCGCCAAGTCCATAACTTCCTGTACCGAACCGGTGGCAAACATGGCACACCCGGTTTGACGAACCGCCATTACATCTTGATGATCGCCGAAAATCGAAAGGGCGTGCGAAGCGATCGCTCGCCCCGAGACATGATAAACGCCCGGCAGCAATTCTCCGGCCACTTTATACATATTGGGAATCATCAGCAACAATCCTTGCGATGCCGTGAATGTTGTTGAGAGCGTTCCGGCTTGTAATGCACCGTGCATAGCGCCGGCCGCGCCGGCTTCCGACTGCATTTCATCCACGCGAACCGTTTCGCCGAAGATGTTTTTGCGTCCGGCAGCCGCCCATTCGTCCACATATTCCGCCATGGTGGACGAAGGCGTAATGGGATAAATCGAAGCAGTTTCACTAAACATATAGGCAATGTGAGATGCTGCTTGATTTCCGTCACAGGTTAAAAACTTTTTCTGTTTTGCCATAATTATCAGTTTAATTATATTGAATATTCATTTTCTTTGAGTCCCACAATTATACGACATTTTACCCATATCAATCATCCGAACGGCAGCATCTTTCGGACAAGGAAAAAGGGGTAAAATCTTAAGTACTGATGCGTTTTTTATACAACGACCCCGTTACTCCCGACTTTCATTATTTTACAAAATTAATAAAGTTTTTTTATTTGCAAATCAAGCCGGCGCTTTTTATTTATTTTGTGTGACATCTATGCGCTATTTAATCTGTATATAAATATCGTTTAATACTTCTCTTCGGGGTTTTTTCAAATTCGTTTTCGCACAATTGAATTTCCGCTATTTTTTCAAAAGAGGCAACCATGCTGTTGAGCGCTTCTTTATTTTCCAACATCACTTTTTTCAAATCTTCTCCCGTTGAAAGACCGGCCGCTCGAATTGCGTCATAATCCGGATAAACCAATGCGATTAAGCGATTATTTTTGGAGATGACTAAACTTTCGATTACATACGGAAAATTATTGAGCTTGGCTTCAATTTCTTCCGGATAAATATTCTGGCCGCTTGAACTCAGAATCATGCACTTGGAACGTCCGCGAATGAAAATGTCGTTATTTTTATCCATCGTACCCAAATCGCCGGTTTTCAACCATCCGTCGACAGTGAAAGCATGTTGAGTCTCTTCTCCGTTTTTATAATAACCCTGCATCACATTTTGTCCCGCAACCTGAATTTCTCCCGCAATCAGATAAGGATCCGGAGAATCAATGCGCACTTCCAAATTAGGTAAAACTTTACCGCAAGAAAGAGGCGTATAATCGGAATAAAGGGAAAAACTGATCAAAGGCGCACATTCGGTCATACCATAGCCTACGGAAACCGGGAAACCGATTTTAAGGAAAAATTCTTCCACATCTTTGTTCAACGGAGCGCCTCCGATCACGATCTGATTGAATTTGCCTCCGAAAGCATGAATCAATTTTTTTCGAACCGAAGAATAAATGGCGGCATTCAGTCCGGGAAGTTTCAATGCAATTTTTATGAGCGGCTTATTGATCACGGGAACAATCGTGTTCTTGTAGATTTTTTCCAAAATGAGCGGAACCGAAATAATCAAATTAGGCTTAATTTCTTCAAATGCTTTCATCAATACATTCGGCGCCGGCGTTTTGCCTAAAAGCGTAATATGACAACCTTTCGAGAGCGGAAATAAAAACTCGAACGTACAACCGTAGGCATGCGCCAACGGAAGCAGTGAAAGCATAGTGTTGCCTTTTTCCAGCGGCATAGTGCGCTGCGCATAAATGATATTACCGATCAGATTATCGCCGGTTATCAATACGCCTTTACTGAATCCGGAAGTTCCGGACGTGTAGTTTAAAATCGCTACATTTTTATTGGGAAATTCGGTATAATTAATCATTTCACGATTAAATCCGTTCGGATATTTTTTATTGAATTGATCGGTTAATCGGGCGGACAGGTTTTCGCTTTCTTTCCGGTTATTTAATTGTTTACCGGAAAAGGAATAAATCATTTTCAATGCCGGCATTTGACTTTCATCCAAGTCTTTCAAGCTGGAATCGGACGCGAAAAAGAGTACGGAATCCGAATGGTTAACGATATGCTGAATATCATGCGGATGAAAATCTTGCAAAATCGGAACAATAACGGCTCCATACGTCACGGTCGCCAAAAAAATCACTCCCCAATAGGCCGAATTTTTACCGACCAAAGCAATGGAATCACCCGGGTGAATGCCTTGTTCCGTAAATAAATCATGAATTTTTTCAATTTCGATGGCAAGTTCTTTATAGGTAAATGAAACATCCGTACCGTAATCGCTTAGGGCGGGAAGTTCAAAATTATCTCGAAGACTTTGCTCGTAAAGTTTAATAAAATTTTCAGTGTATCTCATTAATTTGTTTTTTTATTACAAAATATTACGTGGCGTATAATTAATTCTTTATCCGATTGATGTTGTGATTGTATTTGCCTCGATCCATTTTCGGGCATTCATAAATGCTTCCATCCAAGGCGTAATTTCGTCATTTTTTCTTTGACTCGGATAATAAGCCCATTGCCAAGGAAACAAAGTTCGCTCGGGATGCGGCATTAACGCAAGGTGACGCCCGTCTCGGGAACAAATACCGGCAACCGAATAATCCGAACCGTTCGGATTACCGGGATAGGTATCGTAAGTATATTTAGCTGCAATCGAATATCTTTTCTCGTCCAACGGAAAGGAAAACTTACCTTCACCGTGGGATACCCAAACTCCCAATTTACTACCGGATAGAGAACTTAACATGACGGATTTATTTTTAGGAATAGTCAATGAAATAAATGCCGATTCAAATTTGTGCGAATCGTTTCGTAACAGCTTCGGATGTACTTTGTGTTTAGGCGTAATCAGCTTCAAAGCAATCATCAATTGGCAACCGTTACATATTCCGAGACTCAATGTGTCGGGACGGGCATAAAATTTATCGAGCGTTTGTTTGGCCTTTTCGTTATACAGAAATACGCCGGCCCACCCTTTGGCAGAACCCAATACATCGGAATTGGCAAATCCTCCGCAGAAAACCAAGAGGTTAACGTCGTCCAGCGTTTCGCGTCCCGATACCAGATCGGTCGTATGGACATCTTTGACGTCAAATCCGGCCAAATACAGACTATATGCCATTTCGCGTTCGCCGTTAGTGCCTTTTTCGCGAATAACAGCCGCCCGAATGCCGGAAGCGCCTTTTCGTTCGAAAGATAAACCGTATTCGGCCAATGTTCCGGTAAAATTCTTATTGAATTTGATTTGCAAAGGCTGTTGTTTATAATTGTGAAAACGTTCCATCGCCCGATTTTCTCCGCTTTGCATCCGGTCCAATAAATAGGAAGAAGAAAACCAGACATCGCGCATGAAATCAATTCCGAAGTGATATGAAACGCCGCTTTTGGAAAGAAGAATGTGCCGTTCAAGCGTCGGTTTACCGATTTTGGCAAATGCAATCTCGTTTTTTTCGAAAATTTCTTCAACCGAAGTCCGATCTTCCACTTGAATAATAATTCCCGGATTTTCACTGAACAAAATTTTGATTAAATCTTTTTCAATTAATTTATCCAAATTGATTTCCAAGCCGCCGTCTTTGTTTCCGAAATTCATTTCAAGCAAAGTGACAATCATCCCGCCGGCGGAAATATCATGTCCGGAAAGAATCAATTCTTTGTCAATCAATTCTTGGATTGTATTGAAAGCCGTTACGAAATATTCCGGATCTTGAACGGTAGGAGCTTCATCTCCCAATCGGTTTTGCGACTGAGCAAAAGCCGAACCGCCCAATCGAAAGGCGTCGAATGAAAAATCAATATAATAAAGCGTTGATCGTTGATTATTAATCAAAACGGGGGATACAATTTTGCGAACATTCGTTACTTCCGCCGCCGCCGAAATAATCGCGGTTCCCGGAGAAAAAACTTTTTCATCTCCGTATTTTTGCGTCATAGACAGGGAGTCTTTTCCGGTCGGGATATTAATTCCCAATTCGCAAGCAAAATCGGAACAAGCTTGTACGGCTTCGTATAAACGGGCGTCTTCTCCCGGATTTTTACAAGGCCACATCCAGTTAGCGCTCAGCGAAACGCCGGCGATTTTATTTTTCAACGGCGCAAAAACAATATTGGTAAGCGCTTCGGCAACGGACAAAATCGAACCGCGCGCCGGATCTATTAACCCGGCTTGCGGAGCATGACCGATTGAAGTAGCAATACCCGTTTTTCCGCGATAATCCAATGCAACAGCGCCCAAGTCGCTTAAAGGCAATTGAATTTCACCTTGACACTGTTGACGGGCCACTTTTCCGGTTACCGAGCGATCAACTTTATTCGTCAGCCAATCTTTACATGCAACCGCTTCCAATTGCAATACAATTTCAACGTATTCATTTAAATGATCAATCGAGTATTCTACTTTTTTGAACTGTTCGTCAATAGACAGACCGTTTATTATCGTGCGCGGCGGTTTTCCGAAAAAATCAGACAACCGCATATTTAAAGGTTTCTGTCCGTCGGCTTGTTCGAAAACCAATTGTCCGTCGTCGGTCGTTTCACCGACTACATACATAGGAGAACGTTCCCGCTCGGCAATTTTTCGTACAAGTTCAATATTCTCGTTTTCAAGCAACAAACCCATTCTTTCTTGACTTTCATTACCGATAATTTCTTTTGCCGAAAGCGTCGGGTCTCCGACGGGCAGTTGCGACATATCAATTTTTCCGCCGGTGGTTTCCACTAATTCGGACAGGCAATTCAAATGTCCGCCGGCGCCATGATCGTGAATGGAAACAATCGGATTATTCTCAGATTCCGCTAAAGTACGAATCACATTCGAAACGCGCTTTTGCATTTCGGGATTGGCTCGTTGTACGGCATTGAGTTCGATTCCGCCGGTATATTCTCCGGTAGCAACCGACGAGACAGAACCTCCTCCCATACCGATTCGATAATTATCGCCACCCAAAATCACCACTTTTTCTCCCGGTTGCGGCGTTCCTTTTAAAGCGTCTCGTTTATTGGCGAATCCGATTCCGCCGGCCATCATAACGACCTTGTCGTAAGCGAATTTTTTACGGTTTTCTTCGTGTTCGAAAGTCAGCAAAGAACCGCAAATCAACGGTTGACCGAATTTATTCCCAAAATCGGAAGCGCCATTCGAAGCCTTAATCAGAATTTGAGCCGGGGTTTGATAGAGCCATTTTCTTGCCGGCATTGCATTTTCCCATTCCCTGTTTTCATCCGTGCGAGGGTATGAAGTCATATAAACAGCCGTCCCGGCAATAGGCAAAGAGGCTTTTCCGCCTCCCAACCGGTCGCGAATTTCTCCGCCGGACCCGGTCGAAGCGCCGTTAAACGGTTCAACGGTTGTCGGGAAATTATGGGTTTCCGCTTTCAAAGAAATAACGGTCTCGATATTTTTCACGGCAAAATAATCCGGCTTATCGCCCGAAAGGGGAGCAAATTGCTCGATAACAGGGCCTTCGTTGAAAGCAACATTATCCGTGTAGGCCGATACCAAGCGATTGGGATTGATTTGTGAAGTCTTACGAATCAAATTGAAAAGCGTGGATTCTTTTTCTACTCCGTCAATAATAAATATACCGTTAAAAATTTTATGTCGGCAATGTTCTGAATTAACTTGCGAAAATCCGAAAACTTCACTATCGGTCAGTTTACGGCCCGACTTCTTGCTCACGTTGTTCAGATAATCTATTTCATCTTTGCTTAAAGCCAAGCCTTCCTGTTGATTATATAACGCAATATCATCAACGAAAATAATTGATTCCGGTTTTTTATTGATTGTAAAAACATCTTGGCCGATTCCGGTGTACATGCGTTGCAACATCGGATCATAGCCGGCCGTTTTATCCGGTACAATAAAAAACTCTTCTATCCGGCTGATTCCACCGATACCCATGTTTTGAGTAATTTCAACGGCATTCGTACTCCAAGGAGTAAGCATTTCACGACGAGGGCCGATCAAAAAAGCGTCTATATTCTTTTTTTGTAAAAACTCGGCATCATCAAACAGCCAAATCAGCTTTTTATAGTCTATTTTCGAGAGTTTAACTTGAGTTTCAACCGCAATAATCGAATTTGCATTCGTTTTGAAAAAAAGAATCATTTCTAAATGAGTTTATGAATAATTTTCAAGATGCAAAGATACGACAAAAAACGATTAGTCTGAAAAATTTAAAAATGCAGAATCGAAAATTATTACGGTACGCTGTCAACAGACAGATACTTTTCAATATAATCTCGTTGCCGGAAAAAAAATTCGGCTTGCATAATTTCGTTGGATTGGGTGATGAGCGCCGATTGTCTTTTTAAAGAATTAAGCCATTTCAATTGCATAGAGATAAATCCGGTATTCTGAATAACCACCGGATTGATCGTAAATATCCAGAAAAGCGGATCAACTTGATCGCCGTCCGTGTAATAAGCCGTATTGGAATTAATGCAAAGCGACGATAAATACACTTGAATTTTGACCGATTTGTGATGTCCGGTCTGAGCTATATCTTCGAATTTCTCAATCAATTGCAATATATCCTCTTTGAGCATTACGATTTCTTCGTCCGATATTAATTTTCGATGATAAAAATATTGTACCTCCTTTATCAGATTCAAAAAAATGTCCGTATCCAAAATAATAACCACGTTGGACCCTTGAACCAAATTCCCCCTCATCCTTCTTTGAAAAACAACCGCTTCGTCGGGCAAAACCACTTCCGAATACGGCGTATTTCGATAGGTTTCTTTGTCTTGATGCAACCATTTATAATAAGTAAATCGAAACAAATCGGGAAAGTCGGCATAAAAAGGCGGCGGAAAAGTATTAAACGCCATGATGGCTTCCAATTTTTTTACCATATTTAATTTTTCAACCAGTTCACTGTATTTTTTGACCATTAGCAAGAAAAAATCGGTCGTATTTTTTTTCATTTTCGTAAAATCAAAAAATGCACGATTTTGTTTCTCTTGGTCGAAAATACTATCAATTGAAAACTCCAGATCAGCCGCTAATATTACCAATTCTTGGATTGTAAACGGAATATCCCCCCTCATTCTGCGATAAGCAGATTCCCTGCTTATATTCAACGTGTTAGATAAATAGACTACCGATTTTTTGTTCTTAGGAATGTGTTTTAAAACGGTTAAAACTAATTTTTTATTCAATTCAGATTCCATGACTATGTGCTTTTATTTATTCTTTTACCTCCATATATAAAACAAATTTATTCGTAAAATTGTTTTCCTTTCAAAAAAAATCACTTACTTTGCATTCGCAAACAATCGGAAAATCCGAAAAATAAAAATTAAGAAATATTTCATTTTATGGTGCAACCGGAAGAAATTTTTAAGAAATTAATTTCACATTGTAAAGAATACGGTTTTGTATTCCCCTCGTCTGAGATTTACGACGGGTTGGGGGCAGTTTATGATTACGGACAGTATGGCGTTGAACTCAAAAATAATATCAAAAAATATTGGTGGGACAGCATGACTTTATTGAACGAAAACGTTGTAGGGATTGATTCCGCCATTTTTATGCATCCGACCATTTGGAAAGCTTCCGGTCACGTGGACGCTTTTAACGACCCGCTGATTGATAATAAGGATTCCAAAAAGCGTTATCGCGCCGATGTATTGATTGAAGAGCAGATAGCTAAATACGACGATAAAATTAACAAAGAAATAGAAAAAGCGGCCAAACGTTTCGGCGATACATTTGATGAACAAAAATTTTGCGAAACGAATCCGCGCGTCTTGGAAAACCGGGCAAAAAGAGAAGAATTGCATACGCGCTTCGCTAAAGCTCTAAACGACGGTAATTTGGAAGAATTACGGCAAATCATTCTCGATTACGAGATTGTTTGTCCGATCTCGGGAACCCGGAATTGGACGGAAGTGCGTCAATTCAACCTGATGTTTTCCACCGAAGTGGGTTCTACAGCCGACGGAGCAATGAAAATCTATCTTCGTCCCGAAACGGCGCAAGGTATTTTCGTCAATTTCTTGAACGTACAGAAAAGCGGACGAATGAAAATCCCGTTCGGTATCGCTCAAATCGGAAAAGCGTTCCGGAACGAAATTGTTGCCCGTCAATTCATTTTCCGGATGCGTGAATTTGAACAAATGGAAATGCAATTCTTTGTTCGTCCGGGGGAAGAATTGATGTGGTTTGAAAAATGGAAACAGACCCGAATGCGTTGGCACAAAGCGCTCGGTCTCGGAGACAAAAAGTATCGCTTCCACGATCACGATAAATTAGCGCATTATGCCAATGCCGCCACCGACATTGAATATGAGATGCCGTTCGGATTTAAGGAAGTAGAAGGTATTCACTCGCGTACCGATTTTGATTTAAGCAGTCATGAAAAATATTCGGGCAAACGGATTCAATATTTCGATCCCGAATTGAATCAATCTTACGTTCCTTATGTAATTGAAACATCCATCGGTCTTGATCGCATGTTTTTGAGTATTTTGGCCGGCTCCTATGTCGAAGAACAATTGGAGGACGGGGAAACGCGGGTTGTTTTGAGGATTCCGCCCATGTTGGCTCCGGTGAAAATAGCGGTTCTGCCGTTAGTGAAAAAAGACGGACTTCCCGAAAAAGCCCGTGAAATTATGAATCATCTGAAATTCGATTATCCTTGTCAATACGACGAAAAAGATTCCATCGGGAAACGGTATCGCCGGCAAGATGCTATCGGTACGCCCTATTGCATAACCATTGATCACGACACGCTGGTTGATAACCGGGTAACCATCCGCTTCCGCGATACGATGGAGCAGGAACGGGTTCCGATTACCGATTTGGGAAGTATTATTGCCGATAAAATAAGTATGAAAAATCTATTAAAACAAATAGCAGAAATATGAAAAAGTCTCTTATTGTAATTATTGTACTGCTTGCCTTGGCGGGAATCATCTTTTTATGGTATCAAGGAGCATATAACAATTTAGTAAAAGCGGACGAAAATGTAAAATCCGTATGGGGAAACGTAGAAAACCAATACCAACGCCGTTCCGACTTAATTCCGAATCTGGTAGCAACCGTCAAAGGATATGCCACGCATGAGCAAACGACACTGGAAAATGTAATCAACGCGCGAGCAAAAGCTACGCAAATGACCATTGACCCGACCCACTTGAACGAAGAAAACATGGCTCAATTTCAAGCGGTTCAAGGCGAATTAAGTTCGGCGTTAAGCCGCTTATTGGTCAATGTGGAAGCTTATCCCGATTTGAAAGCCAATCAGAATTTTCTCGATTTGCAAGCGCAATTGGAAGGTACCGAAAACCGGATCGCCGTCGAACGTATGCGATTTAACGAAACCGCTCAAGAATACAATACCTTGGTTCGTAAGTTTCCGAATAACATCATCGCCGGGATGTCGGGATTTTCCGTCAAACCGTATTTCAAAGCTGAAGCCGGAGCGGAAAAAGCGCCGGAGGTTAAGTTTTAAGTTTACAGGTTATAAGTTTTAGGTTATAAGTTTTAAAGTAGTATGAAGAACTTACTCTATTTATTCATAATTTCCGCTTTATTCGTATCATTCGGAGCATGCAAAAATGATGATAAAGCGGATGATGCTTGGCGGGAAGCGAATACGGACGCTTATGAAGCAATTACAAAAA
Organism: Candidatus Azobacteroides sp.; assembly: GCA_009778655.1. Taxonomy (GTDB): domain Bacteria; phylum Bacteroidota; class Bacteroidia; order Bacteroidales; family Azobacteroidaceae; genus Azobacteroides. Next base: position 22,218 of record WRFZ01000166.1, on the reverse strand, counting down.
ATCCGGCTTACCAAGCGCTTCAAACGGAAACCGGTCCAACGGGCGTGTATTACAAAGTCATTCAATCCGGTACGGGAACCGAATATCCTCTTCAAACAAGTAACGTAGAAGTATTATACAAAGGAACTTATTATGACGGAACCGTTTTTGATTCCGGTACAAGCGGATCCGGAGTTCCGATGGAACTTTCATTAGGCAGTTTAATCCGGGGTTTTTCTTTCGCTTTGCAAAATATGACGGTCGGCGATAAATGGGAAATATGGGTTCCTTATTATTTAGGTTACGGAGAAAGCGGATACTATAATTCTTCTACCGGTCAAACTATTATTCAAGGTTATACGACTTTGGTTTTTGAGGTTGAATTGGTGAGTATAACGCTATATCCGTAATATACTTTTTCTCAATTGGAAATATCCGATTATGAACAAAAACGCGGCATTACTCGTTCTCTGCTCGGCAGCTTTCTTAGTCCCGTTCATGGGATCTTCAATTAATTTGTCGTTGCCCAAAATCAGTGAAACTTTTTCCATGAAAGCGGTATCACTGGGTTGGATTGTAACGACTTATCTGATTACGACGGCCGTATTTCAAGTTCCGTTTGCCCGGTTAGCCGATTTAGTCGGACGAAAAAAAATCTTTATCGCCGGCATATTGCTTTTCGGTTCGGCTACTTTGTTGTGCGGATTCGCTCCTTCGGGAACGATACTGATCGTGTTGCGAGCCGTTTCGGGTTTGGGTTGCGCCATGATGTTCGGAACCAATATGGCTATTCTTACCGCCATATTTCCAGCCGGCGAACGAGGAAAAGCCATCGGAATCAACACTTCCGTAGTATATGCCGCCTTGGCTTCCGGTCCTTTTTTAGGCGGATTATTAACTTATTATTGGGGTTGGCAAAGCCTTTTCTTTTCCATCGGAATATTCGGTTTCGTAGTAGCAATCGGCGCTTTTCTGTTTTTGAAAAGCGAATGGGTAGAATCAAAAGGAGAGCGCTTCGATTATACAGGCTCCGGCATTTACGCCTTCGGATTATGCGGTTTGATATTCGGTTTTTCCAAATTACCCGATATTCAAGCTTTTGTGGCGATTGCAGTCGGAATCGTTTCTTTTGTGTTTTTTGTTTTATATGAGTTAAAAGACAAGCAACCGGTCTTCAACGTCCGAATATTTTCGGGTAATAAAGTCTTCAGTTTGTCCTGTATTTCCGCATTGATTAGTTACGCATGCATTGCGGCGACAACATTTATGATAAGCTTATATCTGCAATACATTCGCGGATTTAATGCGCTGTATGCCGGAAGAATTTTGATTATCCAAGCATGCGTTCAATGCCTTGTTTCTATTTATGCCGGAAGATTATCGGACAAAATAAATCCTTCTTTTTTGGCGACTTCGGGAATGACTATCACCGCAATCGGATTAATCGGATTGATATTCTTGACTCCCGACGTATCCATTGTCTATGTTATTGTTTTAATCGCTTTGCTGGGATTCGGATTCGGCTTGTTTTCATCGCCTAATTCCACTATGATTATGAGTTCGGTCCATAAAAAATATTACGGACAAGCGTCGGCTACCATCGGAACCATGCGCTTGACGGGACAATCTTTAAGTATGGGTATTGCAATGATGGCTATTTCATTGCATGTCGGAAACCGGGTAATTACATCGGAGTTGCATCCGCAATTCATGCAAAGTTTTCATATCAGTTTTGAAATATACGCCGTACTGTGCTTGTTCGGAGCTTATGCTTCTTCGTTCAGAATGAAGAAAAACAATCAGACTAATTCAATTATTTAACTAATATAAAAATTCTACGATCATGAAAAAGAAAATGACAATGATTATGTTTGCTATCCTTTGGATGTCCGCCTTTTCTCTCCAAGCAGGCATCCGGATAGGCGCGAAAGCGGGCGTTAATTTGGCAAAAGCCGCTTTCAACACCGATGCGTTAAAATCGGATAACTTCACCGGGTTTCAAGTAGGCCCGATAATTGAAATTTCCGGATTCTCCGGATTCTCTGGATTAGGAATAGATGCCGCCGTACTGTACAGTCAACAAGGAGTGAAATTTTCATCCTATGAAAATAAAGTAAGCGCCTTAGATATTCCGGTTAATCTGAAAATGAAATTTTCATTATTGGATCTACTTGGAATGTACATCTCCGCCGGTCCTTACCTCAGTTTCAAATTAAATGATCAAGAAAATGATCCGGAAAGCCTCAGCCAAATCAAGGGATTGACAAATAAAAAATCCGGTGCAGGCTTAAATTTCGGAGCGGGAGTCGAATTGGTGAAACACCTGCAAGTAGGAGTTAATTACCAGTTTGCACTGAACGGAGACTATAATAGTAATTTTAGTCTCGGCGATTATTTAGGTAATCTTACTCCGGCCGGGAATGCAAAAACCCGAATCTGGTCAATAACCGCCGCCTATTTCTTTTAATGTATATTGAAGTTATCCTGCCGGTTCCTTTAGCCGATTCCTACACGTATTTCGTTCCTCCGGAAATGGAGAAACGCATGGCGCCGGGTATCCGGGTACAAGTGGAATTTGGAAAAAACAAACGCTATTCGGGAATTGTACATTCCATTCGGCAAATTCCGCTCGAATTGTTGAAGACCATTAAACCGATTTTGGCGGTCGAAAGCGAGCGCCCGATTGTTTGTCATCCGCAACTTCCTTTTTGGGAATGGATTGCCGATTATTATTTATGCAAACTCGGCGAAGTCTGTCATGCAGCGCTTCCGCCGGGCTTGCGTTCCGAATCGCCAACGGCTTATACCGCAAAAAAAAAAACGTTTGTTCGCTTAACTGCTCGGTATTCCGAAAATACAGATTTTAACCAAACTTTCGAATCGGTGAAACGGGCGGCGAAGCAGGAAGAACTGCTTTTGGCATTTTTTCATCATACGCAAGAAACCCACGGGGTCATCGCTAAAAACGATTTGTTGACTAACAACGGAGCAAGTACAGCTGCTCTCAACGGATTGATCAAGAAAGGCATTCTTGAAACTTTCGAGAAAACAATCAGCCGGTTGCCTGTTTATAGCCCGGAAGTACAAGAACCGAACACGCTTCATCCTCGCCAACAACAAGCTTATCGTTCTATTACCAAAAGCTTCAAGGAAAAAGAGGTTTGCCTTTTACACGGCGTTACTTCCTCCGGAAAGACGGAAATATACATTCATTTGATGGCAAAAACGCTGGAGCAGAATCGGCAAGCGCTGCTTTTACTTCCGGAAATCGCGTTAACCACTCAGATTACCGAACGCATCCGAAAGTTTTTCGGCAACAAGGTAGGCGTTTATCATTCCCGAATCAACGACAACGAGCGAGTCGAGATATGGAACCATTTACTTGACGATTCCGGTTATCAAATAATTATAGGCGCACGCTCTTCACTGTTTCTGCCTTTCAAAGACTTGGGATTAATAATTGTGGATGAAGAACATGAACCGAGTTATAAGCAACAAGACCCGGCGCCTCGCTATCACGCCCGAAACGCCGCTATCGTGCTGGCAAAAATGCATGGCGCAAAAACGCTTTTGGGAAGCGCTACGCCAAGCATCGAATCGTATTTCAATGCCCAAACCGGTAAATACGGTTATGTTCGGTTAGATAAGCGGTTTGAAGAAAAAGAATTGCCGACCATTATTCCCGTTGATGTAAAAGAATTGAGAAGAAAAAAGAAGATGAAATCTATTTTTTCTCCTTTGTTAATCGAAAAAATACAGGAAACTCTGCAAGCCGGCGAACAGGTGTTGTTGTTTCAAAACCGGAGGGGCTTCTCCCCTGCCCTATCTTGCCGAATCTGCGATTGGATGCCTAAATGCCGATTTTGCGACGTCAGTTTAACGTATCATAAACAAAGCAATCGCTTGAGTTGCCATTATTGCGGACGAACTTATCCGGTTTTGTCCGCGTGTCCCGAATGCGGAAATCCGGACTTAAAGCCGATAGGATTCGGCACCGAAAAGGTAGAAGAAGAAGTCAAAACCGTATTTCCGGGAATTTCCGTTGCCCGTATTGATACGGATACGACGAAAAATAAAAAATCCTTTGAGATAATTCTATCCGATTTTGCATCCGGAAAGACACAAATTTTAATCGGAACTCAAATGATTTCGAAAGGTTTAGATTTCGAAAACGTGCGCTTGGTCGGCATTCTCAATGCCGATTCACTGATGAATTTTCCCGATTTCAGGGCATACGAACGTGCATGGCAATTAATATCGCAAGTAGCCGGACGTGCAGGCAGGCGAAAAACATCGGGTGAAGTCATTCTGCAAACTTCACATCCCGATCATCCGTTGATTCGGACAGCGCTTTCGCATCAATACGAAGCCATGTATGAAATGCAAATGGAAGAACGGCAATTGTTCCGGTATCCTCCGTTCTACCGCCTAATCTATATTTACTTGAAACATAAGAAAGAAGATGTATTAAATGCAGCCGCTCACGTATTTGCCCAATCCTTACGCGAAAAATTAGGCGATCGCGTCTTAGGTCCGGAAAAACCGCCGACGAGTCGGATACAAAATCTGTATATTCGCCGGATATTATTGAAAATCGAAGCCGGCGTTTCCGTTCGATTGTTGCACGAAATCATTAAAGAATCGCAAAACCGGATACGGAGCGAATCCGTATCGTCATCCGTTATCATTCAATACGATGTTGATCCGGTATAAATCCATAACCTAAAACCTACAACTTATAACCTACAACTTACAACCTACAACTTACAACCTACAACTTACAACTTCAAACCGTCCTTGCATTTTCCGAATAATTGTAGTATTTTTGCGCCATTCAAAAGGCCCTCGTAGTTCAACGGATAGAACGTTGGTTTCCTAAACCGAAAATATGGGTTCGATTCCCGTCGAGGGTACTTTGCAAAATGCTAATAGTAAATAAATAAGGATGTTAGTGTTTTTTGATTAATAAAAATCCCCTAAAAATCCCCACTTATTTCAGAATAACGAAAAAGCACACTAAAAAATGATGCGAACCCGAAAAATTGGCGAATTGTTATCTCAATTCCCTGCGGTATGAAGGACGGGACGATATGCCGGCTCGCATTAAATCATCCGTTATCGGACAATCGCTTACGATTCCCATAACTAATCGCCGGTTGAATTTGGGGACATAGCAGGGAATTTACCTTTGCGAATTTCGATATTCGGACGGACGAAGAAAATTTGTGGCAATCCTATATTCGTAATCAATCAAATTGAATGTCAAAAACAGCAATTTCCGATTCGGTTCCTATCCGGAAAAGCGGACCCCAAATACCAAGTCCGGATGATACATAAACATGTAAATTCTTTTTTCGTTTATACCCGTACCCCACTTCATAAATTTTATTTACAATTAAATTACCGGGAAAAATTTGTCCGTTATGCGTGTGTCCGGATAACTGAAAATCAATTCCGGCTTCTTCGGCTTCTTCCAAATGAAAAGGTTGATGGTCAAGCAGAAATATAGGGTTCGATTGAGCGCATTCTGCAATCAGGTTCTTTACTGATTTGCGTAATCTAAGACTTCTATCTTTTCTCCCGATAATCCAAAAACTGTTGTCAATATATGCTGCATTATCAATCAGCAGATTTATTTTTGTCTTTTTTAAAAAGGCTGAACATTCATCTATACCTCCTCTGTAATCATGATTCCCCGGACACATGTATATTCCTAACGGCGCTTGCATTCGGTTGATTTCTGCTTCAATATGTTCAGCATTTAACAAACGTACGGAATTATCTATCAAATCTCCGGCAATAAGAATTATATCGGATTGCAGTACATTGATTTTATCAACATATTTGCTAAAACGTTTTTTATCAATTGACAGTCCCAAATGAATATCGCTTATCTCTATGACTCGTAATTTTCTCCTTGCTCCCGCTTTTTTATTTATTTTTACGTTTAAAGTATTGATGGAAGGATGAGTAAATTTGCGATAACCGAATATTAACAAAACGGCAATAGCCACAGTTGATCCATAAACCTGAATTTGCCTGAAATGCAAGTTAATGATTTCGGGCAAAAAATCTATCCGGCGATTGAACAGGCCAATAATATCTGTAACTAAGAAAAACAGAAAGAAATACATCGTGAAAGCCATCCATGTAGTTCCAATGGGATAGATTATTTTCAAGAAACGCAACGGCAATTTATTCCGACCTGTCATTGCCACAAAAAACAGTGAAGCAAGACATAGAAATATAACTGTAAAAATCAGCTTATATATTAAAATTGAAGGCATTGCTTGCCACCCGCGAATAAAAATATATGCATTGATTGGCAGATAAAGAAAAAGTGTTCTAATTAAAAACCGGTTAGTCATTAATATCTACCGTATAAAATTTGTCCTTTGTCTGACCGGTTCGGGTTTAGGATGGGGAATGGTTTCCTTTGTTGCATCTATACATTTCAACAGCCAGGCCATATTTCGTCCCAATGTTCGCAATCCCTGCATACCTTCCAAATCTTGCCGTACTTCTTCGGGCGTATTTCCGTGAACCTGATTCCAGTATTGGGAAGAAACCACAGGCATATTTGAAATAGTAAAATATTTGTTCAACACATCAAATGAAGAAGTAGATCCGCTTCTGCGGCAACTGACTATTGCGGTGGCAGGTTTGTATGCAAAGGCGTTACTGCTCGCGTAAAATACACGGTCCAACAATGCCAGCAAAGCCCCATTAGGCGATGCGTAATATACAGGCGAGCCGACAATTATGCCATCCGCTTTTTTCATTAAATCTATACATTCATTGACCGGATCGCCGGAATAGGAACAATAACCGGTTTCTTTACACTTTTGACAAGCGATGCAACCACGGATAGCTTTTGTTCCTATATGGAAAATGCTTGTTGCGATTCCCTGTTTTTCCAATTCTCCCGCTATCTCCGATAATGCGGTAAAGGTACATCCTTTTTTGCGCGGACTGCCATTGATTAATAAAACATTCATAATGATTGTATTTAAAGTTGCAAAAATACAAAAAAATTTGTTTCAAATCCCCCCAAAAAACAATTTTTTGCCAAAAAGGAAAGTGTCAATGAATAACGATATACGAGTAAGTTATTTCCGAAAATTATATAATAACAGAAGCAAACGCAATTTAGACTTAATAATCATATTCTTTCTCTGAATTACATGAAATTATTCATATACATATATTCTATTCGTTCTGATAATTTTACCCGAATTTCCATCAATAACAAGTTGTCTTGGAATTCCATCATTTATATAGACTTTCCATAATTTTTTATCATTGTCATTGTCAAATTCTATATCAACAACATTTTTCCAATTTCCCTTTTGAATATCAACATAACCCTTTTTATCTAAAAACAGAATTAATTGATTATAGTCGAATTTTCCAAATTTCTCATCTTCATTTTTAACTGTTATGTTTCCATATTCATCATAATAATCCCCTTTACCAATTTTTACTCCCTTAAGATTAAATCCTTTATATTTTATATTTAAATTAGGATAAAATATTTTTTGGATAGTATATAATTTATTTACCGGATATTGTAATTCATTAACTCCAATATTCTTATCACCAACTATTTCAATAACGGAACCATTTTCAGATGTATAAATATATGAATTATCATTTCTATTATTATTAAATAAATCTATATCAAATTTTTCATTATTATTATTTTGTTTTAAATCATTTAATATATTGTACATAGTTTTTTTATGTGATGCACAGTCAGCTAATGTAATCGTAAGCAAGATAAGAAATCCATATTTATGCAAAGCTTTCATATTTATTATTTTCAAGCGAAATATAAAATGGATTAATAACATTTTAAATTCCGTGAGGGATACTAATTCCCATGTATATAATGCTTTAGAGGCTTCAAGCGTTCCATCTCTTGAAATAAAGGCAATTGAACGGAATTTGGAATATAACTAAATAATAGGTACTTGCAGTACTTTTTTTAAAATCTCTATTTCATCGGAGTTTTCAATCTTTCCTATTCCTCATACATTTTATCAATAATGTCCTTGTATTTCTCGGCGATAAATAACCGCCTCATTTTGAGTGTATCCGTTAATTCTCCCGTATCAATTGTAAACGGTTCGGGCAACAGCGTGAATCGCTTGATTTGCTCATAATTGGCAAATTCATTCTGCATAGATTTAATACGGGTTTCGTATAATTCGATAATGGTACGGTTACGACACAATTCCTGAACATCCTCAAATCGGATTCCTTGTTCGGAAGCATATTTTTTCAGATCATCAAACGCGGGAATAATCAATGCGCTGACATATTTTCTTTGATCGCCGATAATGATAGCTCCTTCAATATATTTGTCGTCCAGCAGCCGACCTTCCAATTGTTGCGGAGCAATGTATTTTCCATTGGAGGTTTTATATAAATCTTTGATTCTATCCGTCAAGACAATACCGTTTTTTTCGGTTAAACTTCCGGCATCTCCGGTTCTAAACCATCCGTCTTCGGTGAATACGGCAGCGGTTTCCTGCGGCTTCTTGTAGTAACCGCTCGTAATCGTTTTTCCTTTGATTTGAATTTCATTATCTTCACCGATCCGCACTTCCAAGTCTGGCATTACTTTTCCGACGGTTCCCAATTCAAAATCGGTCGGAGGAAAACAACTGACGGTCGCCGTTGTTTCGGTCAATCCGTAACCGTACACCAACGGAATGTCCACCGAACGTAGAAACGCAACGATCTTTTCGGAAAGCATGGCTCCGGCGCAAGGAAAAATGGCTGCTCTCTCCATACCCAATACTTTTTTTAACTTGGAATAAATAGTCTTGGAATAAAGATTATATTTCCACTTCAAAAACGGGGACGGTTTTTTCCCGTTGTTGAGGCAATCCAAGTTGTATTTTCTTCCCGTATTAACCGCATTATGATAAATGGCTCTTGCAATAAAATTCGAACTTTCGATTTTTTCTTGAACGCCGGCATATACTTTTTCCCAAAAACGCGGAACGCCACACATCGCTTCCGGTTTGATTTCTTTAATGGAAGTCGTTATTTCTTTCGGATCCAAATTAACCGCCACCGTACAACCGAGATGCAAACAATAAAACGACCATGCTTTTTCAAAAACATGCGCTAACGGCAGAAAACTGATGGAAAGAAATCGTTGCGGAAGATAAGACAACCGTATATCGTGCAACCGAAAAGCTTCCATGTAGTTATTGTGAGTTAAAATTGCCCCTTTGGGTTCTCCGGTTGTCCCGGAAGTATAAATAATATGGGCGACATCTTCGTCTCGTGCTTCTTTCATCCGCTTATCCACCGCAATCATATCTTGAGAGGAGCGATTTTTCGGCGAGCTGAAATAATCAAAATACATGGATGTTTTATCCTGTGGAGCTTTAGTTACGCTATTATCCAAAATAATGATCTGCTTCAGAAAATTACTGGTTTGGAACACCTGCCACGCATTATCGTATTGTTGCTGTTCGCCTACAAACAATAATTGAATTTCCGCTTCTTCAATCATATACGTTATTTGCGGAATCGAAGCGGTCGCATACATGGGAACTACAACTGCCCGGTTGGCAAAAGCGCCGAAATCAACATATAAGCATTCAACCATGTTTTGAGCATAAATACCGATGTTGGCGTGCGGCTTGACGCCGGTATGACACATGGACCGAGCAACGGCAATAATCTTCTTTGAGAAATCTTCCCATGAAACCGAAGACCAAATGCCGGTTGTTTTATCGCGCATTTTTAACGCCTCTTGATCTCCGAATTGCAGGGCGTGTTGATGAACCAATTGTGAAAGATGATAATATTCCATTTCTATATTTAAAAACAGCCTGCAAATATACAATTTTTATTCTAACTTTGCAGCAAGTTTATTCCTATTTATGAATAGAGACGTTTCTTTTTTTTATGATGCGGTTGATTTGTTAAAACAACTCATTTCCATACCTTCCGTCAGCGGAGAAGAAAATCAATTGGCTGATTTCTTAGAAATTACGCTAAAAGAAAAAAAATTGTTTCCTCAACGAAAAGGAAATAATATTTGGTTATTTTCACCGAATCGGAATAGTCAAAAACCGACTATACTTCTTAATTCACATATTGATACGGTAAAACCGGCAGCCGGTTGGACAAAAGATCCTTTCCGGCCGACCGAAGAAACCGGTAAACTCTACGGCTTGGGCAGCAACGATGCCGGCGCTTCCGTAGTCTCTCTGCTTCAAGCGTTTTTGATTTTAACACAAACGGAACAAGAAAACAATTTCATTTTTTTGGCTTCTTGCGAAGAAGAAATATCGGGAAAGAACGGTATTGAATCTGTTTTACCCGAATTGCCGCCCATTGATTTGGGAGTGGTGGGAGAGCCGACTTCGATGCAACCGGCCATTGCCGAAAAAGGACTGATGGTTTTAGACGGCGTCGTTTACGGAAAAGCGGGACATGCAGCTCGAGAAGAAGGAGAAAATGCTATTTATAAAGCAATCCCGGCGATTGATTGGTTTAGGAATCATCGTTTCCCTTTGGTAAGTCCTCTGTTGGGTCCCGTGAAAATGACCGTAACCGGAATACAAGCCGGAATACAACACAACGTAATTCCCGATGAGTGTAAATTTACGGTTGATATTCGAACCAATGAATTTTATACAAATGAAACGCTTTTTGAAACCATATCCGGCGCCTGTGGGGCCGAAGTCCGGGCGCGTTCTTTCCGCTTAAATTCATCGCGGATAGCGCCGGAACATCCTTTGGTTCGACGAGCAATCGAATCGGGCATGATACCGTTCGGTTCGCCGACTTTATCGGATCAAGCATTTATGCGCTTTCCTTCTTTAAAGATCGGACCGGGAAAATCCGCTCGATCCCATACGGCGGATGAATTTATTTTTCTCGAAGAAATTGCCGATGCAATCACTCGTTATGTGGCGTTGTTAAGCAATCTGAAAATAAGTTGAAATAAAATTTTAACATTCCCACTCAATAAATTAACATTTCGTCCGTTTTGTTAAAAACATTTATTTATAATTCACTCCTTTTTTGAGTTTTTTTTGATAAATGTTAAAGAAAAAAACCGTTACTTTGCTATCTAATTTATGAGCATTAATTATCCATGAGAAAATCAGCCATTCAACTACTTGTAATTGTTATGATCTTTGCCTTCGGCGGGTTGTTATATTTGCAGATTAATTACATTCGCGAAATCGTAACGACTCAAGATGAACAATTTGAGGCAGCTGTTAAGAGAAGCTTGTTTCAAGTATCTCACAGTTTGGATTTGGATGAAGCTTCCCGGCTTTTGAAAGATCAGATATTGAATTTAGGGAAGAAACCGGGAAGTAAAAATAATTCTCCGATTGACAATATTTTAGGAAAAGAACAAAGACAACTGATACTCAAGGGTTCGGAAAAATGGACCACTCCGCCGGATCTTAATGCGGAAGAAAATATAACGGCCCAATTAAGTACTGTGCGCGGAGCGGGAAAAAGCAGTTTAAATTCTCAATCGCAATCCATTCAAGAATCATTGTACGAACGGTATTACAACAGTGAAAATTTGCTGAGCGAAGTAATTCGTCAACTGATGAAAGCCGATGAAACACCGATTGAAGAAAGGATAGAATTTAAACAATTAAAAACTAACATTGAAATAGCATTGGCAAACAACAACATCGCTTTACCTTTTCAATATGCGGTAATTGATAACAATCGTAATGTCGTTTATAAAAGCTCGGATTTTGAAATATTTGATCCGAAAAAAGTTTTTTCTCAGATTCTGTTTCCCAACGATCCGGCTTCTAAATTATATACGCTGCAAGTTACTTTTCCGGCGAAAAATCAAACGGCATTAAACTCCATTAAATTCATTATTCCGTCCATTGCTTTTTCGGCGCTCTTGTTGGCAGTATTTACGGCAACGCTTTATATTATATTAAGGCAAAGACATTTATCCGAAATGAACCGGGATTTTGTCAGCAACATGACTCATGAGCTGAAAACGCCGGTTTCCAGTATTTCAATTGCCGGACAAATGCTTAGCGACGAAAATCTGATAGCGACTTTGGAACAATCCGGCCCGCTGACTAAATCGGCTTCTTTTATCCGGATTACGCGAACCATCACAGACGAGACCAAACGTCTGCAATTTCTGATAGATAAAGTCTTACAGATGGCTTTGATGGGAGGCGGACATTCGGCGCTGAAAATAAAAGAATTGGATGCCAATGATTTATTGCTTAAAGTGGCGCAAATTTTCGATATACAAATTGAAAAATGCGGCGGATCGCTCGAATTAGAGTTAGAAGCGATAGAACCGATGATTTATGTGGACGAAATGCACTTTACCAACGTCCTTTTCAATCTGATGGAAAATGCGGTGAAATACCGTAAGCCGGAGGTTCCGTTGCAATTGGTTGCCCGGACGGAAAATGCAGATGATAAAATTTATATCAGCATTCGGGATAACGGAGCCGGAATCAGAAAAGAAAATCTGAAAAAGATTTTTGAACGTTTTTATCGGGTAAGTACGGGAAATGTGCACGATGTAAAAGGATTCGGTTTGGGTTTGGCTTACGTAAAAAAAGTTGTCAGCGAACTGAATGGTACCATCAAAGTGGAAAGTGAGTTGAACGTCGGAACCAAATTCATTATCTGTTTACCGTATGTTCAATAAAAAAGAGAGAAAAAGTTATTTTAAACGTAAATAAAATATGTGATTATGGAAGAAAAAGTAAAGATCTTCATGTGTGAAGACGACGAAAATTTAGGAATGATCTTGAGAGAATACTTACAAGCCAAAGGATTTGACGCCGATTTATTCCCGAATGGAGAAGTTGGGATAAGAGCTTTTCCCGAAAAAAAATACGATTTTTGCCTTCTCGATGTAATGATGCCTCAAAAAGACGGCTTTACTTTGGCTCAGGAAATTCGTATATTGAATGCGGAAATCCCGATTATCTTTTTAACAGCAAAAAATTTGAAAGAAGACATATTGGAAGGATTCAAAGCCGGAGCCGATGATTACCTGACCAAGCCGTTCAGCATGGAAGAGCTTTTGTTGCGCATTGAAGCCATCATGCGAAGAATAAACGGAAAGAAAAACAAGGAAATTCCTTTGTTTCATATCGGTAAATTCTTGTTCGACACGCAGAAACAAATACTGAGCTATGGTAAGGAAACTACAAAGCTGACAACCAAAGAAAGCGAATTGTTGGCTCATTTGTGCATCAATATGAATGATATTCTGGATCGGGAATTTGCAGTCAATACCATTTGGAAGCCTCATCCCGATTTCTATCAATTTGCCGCTCGCAGCATGGACGTATATATTACCAAGCTTCGGAAATTATTGAAAGAAGACCCGCGAGTGGAAATTATGAATATTCACGGAAAAGGATACAAACTGATTGCACCGGTTGTACCGGTTAAATAAAATCCGTGAATAAATCGTATTTGAAAAAAAATTTCCGGGCAGGAATAACAGTCCTTGTTTTCTTGCTCGGAAATGTTTATGTATCGGCGCAGAACGACCTCGGCGGACTTTCTTCAGCGTTTGATTACATAGAACGAAACCGTTTGGATTCCGCCGAAATTGCATTGAAAGCTGTTCTGAAAAACGATCCGGACAATCCTCTGAATCCTTTTTTATTAAACAATCTGGGAACAATTCAGCGAAGATTGGGCAAACGCGACGAAGCTATTCTCTCCTATACGGCGGCGTTGGGGACATTTCCGAAACAGTCCGTTTTCCTCGAATCGCGCGCTTCCTTGTTTGCGGAAATGGGACAAGCGGAGCATGCAATTATTGATTATTCCACTTTGCTCGAAGAAAATCCGAACAACGAAGAAGCGTTGTATCAACGCGGTTTGTTGTATTTGCAAATCAAAAATACTGATCGGGCTGAAGCGGATTTCAGACGAATGCTTGAGTTGAATCCGAAGAGCTTGTACGCCCGCAACGGATTTGCCTCTTTAGCTAAGTTCAGAGGCGATTACGAAGAAGCTGAAAAAATTTACAACTACCTTTTGGATAAGGAACCGGAAAATTTTAATCTGTATGCCGGCCGAGCCGAATTATACCTTTTAATGAAAAAACCGGGAAAAGCTTCTTCCGATATCAATCGAGCCATCCGTTTAGCCGGCGATAATTCCCCGAATCCTTACTTTTATGTCATAAGGTATCGCACCAAACTTTTGCTTCACGAAAAAGAAAGCGCTATCAATGATTGGAAAAAAGCGATTGCCTTGGGATATACAGAGGAGCCGGATAATACGGAGGAGCCGGCTGAAGGAAGTATTCACAAAGACCAATGAATTATTAATTATGAATTATTAATTATGAATTATAGCGCAATAACCATTTCCAAATTGGAACAACGTCAATATTTACGTCGTTTTCCGAAATTGTATTTTCTTCATCTTTGGTGATGATAAGCATTTTTTCAATCGCTATTCGTTTGGCTGATTGCAACAGTTATTAACCATTTTTATCGAATATAACCGCCAAAATCATATTATTTTTACCGGTCATTCCACGTCAAGCCCGCAATGAAAAGAGGCTGTCTCAAAACTCTTTTGACACAGCCCCTTAAACCTTTAATTCATAATTCATAATTCTTAATTCATAATTCTTACTCAACCGGCACTTTGGCTTTCACTATCGGCGTCGAAACGACAAATATTCCTTTATAGGGTAAAAAGATCTGTTGTTCAACTTGATCCGTAACGATTCCTTGAGTAACAACGGTTCCTAAGACAGAATAGACCGTGTAGGATTCACCAGGTTTAAGTCCTCGAATGACAAGCGTTTGATTTCTGACAAAAAGTATCGCAGTCCGATCGGGTTGATCAATGTTCGTTTCGATATCTATATCTATCGTATATTCGAAAACGGCAATTTCACTGTCTGTCATACCTTCTTTTACGGCTATGGCCCGAATAGTAACATCTTCCGTCAAGACAATCGGTCGAGTATATTCTATACCGGCCGAACCGGAAGGATCGGAACCGTCCGTGGTATAATAAATGTCGGCGCCTTCGGTTGCGGAAGAAAGACTCACTTCCGTGTTTTTGATGACGGTCGAACCCGACGGGATAGAAGCAACCGGTATTTCAACTTGTTCCTGCTGCTGTTCCGGTACGGCAAGCGCCATCGCTATGTAAACATCTGTCGTTGTTTTCACATCGGTTCCGTCTAAAGTAATGACAATTTGCGTACTTCCGGGCAATTCGCCGGCGACTTGAAGAATCGCTTTACCGTCGGCATCCAAAACGGCACTGCCGGTTACTGTCGCTAAGACAGAGGAAATCGAGCGAGCGATAATTGTTTTTCCGGCAGCGGCATCCTTGGGTTCCGCGATTACTTCAATGAAACCTTTTCCGTTAATTTCCAAATTCAAAAAGGGATCTTCTATCATTTTAACTAATTCGTCATGAGTGAGTTGCAACAATCTTTGAACATCATCTCCTTCCGGGAGATTCGAAAAATCGTTTTTCCCCGTCGTCAAAGCCGATGCCTGCCGTATCGCCGCATTCTTTCCATTTATCGTACAGTTGGCTGAATAGCCTTACGATGTCTTCCCCTTTCATTTTTACCGTATTTTGAGTATCCGGCTCATAACGTTGCACATATTTGCGGCCAAAGAGGACTTGAACATTAATCGGTAAGGAATTGCTGAAAAATTGACCGGTAGTACCCATAATCCTTTTGCCGGATCATAAATAGTCGGGCCAATACCAATAGACACGTCCTGCCATTGACGGATTTTGATAATCAAAGTTTGTTACATATTCCTGCAATTCTAAGGAGGTTGCACTATGCGCCGTATTATACATCATCACCCGAACCGGTTCATTCAATGTTTCATCATAAACTACTTCTTTCGTTTCGGTCTGTAAGGTCAAACCTTGCGTCGTAGTGACTTCTGCGCGAATATTGTGAAATGAAAATCCGGTTGCACTTTGCAAATCGCATGACATTGCCCAATGGCCGTTCGCCAAAGCGGTAGTTTGTCCTATCAATTCATCGTCATCGTAAACTCTAACCAACGATTGCGCCGGAACAATTCCTTTGACCGGTATCGTTTTTTGTGATGTAATACTTGGAGCATAGATAGTTAATCCTTCCGCTTTAAAATATGCCGTTCCTATCGGTTGCCGTATCGTTCGGCCGGTCATTGTAAATTCGATAAAGCCGTTGGGCGCATACTCGCCTCCTTGCGTCGGAACAATACAGAAATGAACAATGTCGGAATCGGAAGCCAAAAGAACCGTCAATTGATTGTCTTGAATCGTATAATTATTGAAAACGCTGTCGCCGATCATGACCGAATGATCAACAAATAAGCAATTTTCGGGAATATAGGCTATCAGTTTCAAGCCGTTGACTTGATTTCGAACCTCTTCTTTCAATTCCACTTCACTGCGAAGCGTTACGTAATTGTCGAGAGCGACCAAAGCCTTATTAACGGTAAACAAGGCTCGTAGTATAATACAATTGACTTTCATCCAATTTCGGAATGGTCGGGATAGTTGTTGCCGTAATTATTCCGCTCTTTACTTCCAAAGTCTGGAGAATATAGTGCGTATTTTCTACCAATTCGGTGGAAGCAAAAGCCGACAAATTCTGAAGCGAGTTAAAATTCGGACTTTTTGCCATGGAAAGTAATTGATACGTTCCGTACTGTAGCCGATAGCCGTAATCGCAATAGAATCTCCGGCATCAACCGGTAGAGTCAACACAATATCCGGAAATTGAACGGTCATGTCGGTAATATCTTCCTCTTTGGTAATATTATACAAAGTAAAACCTACATCGGCATAATCGGGATACCCGGTTTCTACCACAGGCGTTTCTCCCGGCAATACACTTTTCGTATAAGTCAGATTTACGGAAATCGTAACTGTTTGATAAAAATCAGCGGTGAAGGTTGAACTCCAAAGTCCCGAATCGTCCAGAAAACGGTAAGAGATTGTATTGATTCTTTTATCGGCGGATGAACGATTTACACTGTCCAAAAGAATCAAAGTTTGTTGAGGAGCTACATCCTTTCTGATTTTTTTACCGTAGTCATCATTGAACCAATATTCGTAAGCCGTTATATTCCTAAGAACAATATCGGAAGTCAATTTTTGAAAATATTGACTGACCGGACTGCTCCACCGCCCGTAGGAATCCTTAAATCGCACATTAAAAGTGTGTATGCCCGGTTCAATTTCCTGTGTCGGAATATCAGCCGACAGATTAAATTCGGTTGAATTTGCGGTTGCAGTCGTGCGATGGGCATAATCGTTATTCAGCCAATACTCGTAATGAACGATATTGCTTTGAGCGAATATATTTCCGCAGGCAAACAACAAAAATATCCAAAGATAAATTCGTTTCATAAGAATTCTGTTTTTATCTGGTTTGAGCCGCAACGGAGATGTTTACTTTCAAATTTCCGTCTTTATCCGCTTGTGTAGGAATAACTACTTGAATGATATGCGGATTAAAAGGCAATTCGTCCGGTTTCCATGGATTGATT
This sequence comes from Candidatus Azobacteroides sp., assembly GCA_009778655.1. GTDB lineage: Bacteria > Bacteroidota > Bacteroidia > Bacteroidales > Azobacteroidaceae > Azobacteroides. The sequence goes on along the minus strand of WRFZ01000166.1, from coordinate 4,699 downwards.
CCTCCGTAGATACCAATATCCGTGCCGTCGGTGCCGGCGTTTTTGCAGGGGCTGCTATCTTGTATTTCCAAATCTTTCGGCTGCTCGGTACCGTTAAAAGTATCGGCCATGGATTGGTCCATCAAATTATTGTTTCCTATATTTGTTCCTACCGGAAATGTTATATTTCCTTCGAAGGCATTGTTATTGAAATAACAATTCGAACAAGAGGAAATATCTGCGTCTGACTCATTCATAATAAAATTGTTTTCAACGGTACATCCATATAAATTAGTAGCAAACTCAGTTACATTGTTATATATGCGCGAATTACTAAAGTTGATGATTGATCTGCTGTAATTATTATTAATTTGACACTCATCAGATGTATCTCCATAAATCCCAATAGACGACGCTACCCAATTCTCGCTGACAACCATCTGTTTACCGGAAGTAAAGTTAATATTTCCGCTTATCCTATTACGTAAAATAGTTATATTTTGCAGGTTCGATTCGAAATTAATATTTCCGCTTATATTACAACCGGTAAGTAAACTGCCGCTCGAACCTTCGGCGAAACGAATATCATTTTGTATTTGCGTAATAGAAATTCCGCCCATGGTTCCCGTATCCCACCCGGTTCCGAAAATAGCCAATTTTTTATTGATAATCAATTCGCTTTGCAGTTGAAATAATCCTCCCGGCAGGTAAATCGTATCGCCCGAAGCCGCTTGCTGTACAGCCGTTTCTAAATCATCATAAAACACCATTTTTGTTCCGTTTTGAATAGTAAACTTTTGCTGCGGCTGCGCTAATAAATTAACGCTTGCACAAAGCATGCAAACTGAAAAAATAATCACGTTTTTCATAACTCTCGAATTTTAAGTTGTTTATTTCTTATGTTATGTTAATAAAGTTCAATATTTGAATTGTATATAATTCCGAGTAAAATTAGTAAATGGAATTATTGCTATCAATCCCCCAAAAGGGTGAAAATTGCGCTCCGGAGAAAAATAAAATGTTAAATTTTTGCGGTCTGATTGCTGATTTCAAAAAAACATATAACTTTGCCTGCATATTATATATATTTAATCAAAGCGCTAATTATGAAAGAAAAAGTATTCGAAGAATTAAATTCGAGGTATCTGAACCTATTAACAGATTACGGATTTCACAGGGTATTTGGGGTGAAAAATTTATTGATTGATTTTCTCAATCAAGTGATTAAGGGAGAAGGCTTGATAACCGATATTCAATACCTTCCTCCGGAACAATGGGGAAATTTAAAAACCGAACGAAAAGCGATTTTTGACATTTTTTGTACCAACGAAAAGGAGGAATATTTTATTGTTGAGATGCAAAAGGAAAAGCAACCGTTTTTTCGAGATCGAAGTCTTTATTATGCCTCGTTACCGATACAAAAACAAGCGCCTCGCGGCATCTGGAACTTCCGCTTGAAAGCGGTCTATATGGTGGGAATTTTGGATTTCGTACTTTTCGATGAGTCGGAAGAAGACAAAGAACAGGTAATCGAATATGTACAACTTGAGCGAGAGCGAACAAAAACGCAATATTCAAACAAGTTGAAATTTGCATTTATCGAATTGCCGAAATTCAAAAAGACGGAGGAAGAATTGGAAACCCGATTCGACCAATGGTTGTTTATACTGAAAAACTTATACAAATTAAGAGAGCGTCCGACTTCAGTTCGGGGCAAGATTTTTGAAAATTTATTTGAATTAGCGGAAATAAAACGATTAACAAAAAAAGATATGAGAGCATACAAGAAAAGCATAACAGATTATCACGAAGTTCGCAGCGCCATGGATTGCGCGCGAGAAGAAGCTCGTGAAGAAGAAAAAATTGCCGCTATCAAAAAATATTTTCAAAAAAATATGGCAATAGAAGATATTATTTTCTTTACAGGCTATTCAAAGGAACAAATAATGGAATTGAAAACTAAAAATTAATGGTTCTCAACATTCCAGCCACAGCCGTTAAAGGCCGGCAACCGGTTACCGATTGCCGGTTATCAAAATTAATTCGCAAGCGATTCCAACAGTTTTTCGACTGCCGCTTCCGGCGATTTTTCTTCCGCCAGCAAGCGAATAAACCGACTGCCGATGATTGCGCCTGAGGCATATTTAAAAGCTGCGGCAAGCGTATCATGGTTTGATATTCCGAAACCGATTAACAACGGATTGCGTAAATTCATACAACCGATGCGGCGAAAATAATCTAATTTTTTCTCGTCAAACCGTTGCTGCGCGCCGGTCGTTGCTGCTGAAGAAACCATATAGATAAATCCATCGGTATGTTCATCAATCAAACGGATGCGTTCATCGGAGGTTTCGGGAGTGATTAACAATACGACTTTCAAATCATAGCGGTCGGAGATTGGTTTATATTCGTTCAAATACTCGTTGAAAGGCAAATCGGGGATAATCATCCCGGAAACGCCTGTTTTTTTACAATCCTTACAGAAGTTTTCAAATCCGTATTGCATAATAGGATTCAGATAACCCATCAGAATCAATGGAATATGCACTTTGTCTTTGATCTGGTCCAATTGGGAAAACAGCAATCGCAAATTCATACCGTTTCGGAGAGCGATTGTGCTGCTTTCTTGAATGACCGGTCCGTCGGCCAACGGATCGGAAAACGGGATTCCCACTTCGACGAGGTCAACGCCGGCGTTTTGCAGTGCAAAAATAATTTTTTCCGTATCGTGGATAGCCGGAAAACCGGCGGTAAAGTAAACGGAAAGTATTTCCCGTTTCTTATTCTGAAATAAAGCATTTATTTTATTCATAATAATTCTGTTTTTTTATTTAATCCGGATAAAAACTTCCGGATGCTGTTTATATCTTTTATGCCCGGTGCTGTTTCAAACCGACTATTCAAATCAATAGCAATTAATTGAGGAAAATTCAAACGGTTAATTTTTTCGGCATCTTCCGGCGCAATGCCGCCGCTCAAGAAGAAAGAAGTTGCTCCGGTGTAAGCTGAAAGCATTTCCCAATCGAACTTGTTTCCCGAACCGCCGTACCCATGTGTCGGAGTATCGAATAAAAAATAATCGCAGCAATCCTCGTAAAGCCGGCAAGTTTCCCAATCTTCGATTGTCTTGATTTGGAAAGCTTTGATAATCAAAATATTTTTTTCTCGTAAAGCGCGACAAAAATCGGGCGATTCTTTTCCGTGTAATTGAACCGATTGCAAACGGAATCGCTCCATTTTATCCAAAATAACTTCCAACGAAGCGTTGACAAACACGCCTACTTTGGGAATTGTCAACGAAAGCGCATTGATTCGGTCGGCATCCCAATCATTGACGCAACGCGGCGATTTTTCGTAGAAAATCAAGCCCATTAAGTCAATAGGAAGTTCGGCTAAAGCCCGTATATTTTCGGGATCTTTCATCCCGCACACTTTGATTTTCATAATTCCTTAATAAACGCTTTCAACGCCTCGCCCGGATCAGTCGTTTTCATAAAATTTTCGCCCATCAGAAATCCTTTGAAACCGGCTTGCCGAAGTTGAATCACCGTTTCGGGACGAGATAATCCGCTTTCCGAAATTTTCAAAAACTTATCCGGAATCCGACTTGCCAATTCTAAAGTATGCCGGATATCGGTTACAAAAGTTTTCAAATTCCGATTATTAATTCCGATTGCATCCGCGTCGGGAGGAATGGAAGACAGTTCCGATTCTTCATGAATTTCTACTAATACCTCCATATCCAAGTCATGAGCGATTGAAGTGAAACGGGCGATTTCTTCCGCCGTCAAACAAGCGGCAATCAACAATATGACGTCGGAGCCTATCGCTTTAGATTGATAGAGTTGGTATTCGTCCAAAATAAAATCTTTACGCAAAAGCGGTATCCGGTCAATTGCCTCGCGAGCTTTTTTGAAGTCGGCAAAATTGCCGCCGAAAAAGGGTTCATCGGTCAAACAGGAGACGGCTGTCGCCCCAGAAACTTCATACGACCGCACTACAGTCGTCACATCGGCTTCCGGATGAATCCAACCTTTGGATGGCGATTTTCGTTTAAATTCAGCAATAATTCCCGAATCCGAATTTGTTAAAGCTTGCTTGAACGAAGCTTTATCTCTGAATTGAGAACTCAAGATGTTCTTCATGTCCGAAAGAGGAATCGCTTCCTTTTGACGGGCAATTTCAAGCCGTTTACTATGACAAATGGTATTTAAGATATTCATTACTAATTATGAATTATGAATTATAAATTATTATGTCATTGCGGGCTTGACCCGCAATCTCCTAACATTATGTTATGAATTTAATTCTTTGAATTTGATGAAAGCGGATTTTGCTTTTCCGGATGCTAACGACTCGTTAGCTATTTCAATACAGGTTTGAAAATCTCGATTCGGCGCAATGGTTTGAATAGCTATTGCCGCATTGACAACGACCACATTTTTTTGCGATTCTGTTGCCGTATTATTCAATACGCGGTCAAATATACGGGCTGCTTCAGCCGGAGTATCTCCGCCGAACAATTCTTCGGGATTCACTCGTTTCATTCCCGTCATTTCCGGTTCAAACATCCGCTCTTCCCGCGAATTAATCACCTTAAATTTATCCGTCAGAGAGATTTCGTCGTATCCGTCCAAGCTATGGACAATCGAAAAATTGCAATCGCTCTGTTGATAAATATAATTATACAACCGCAACATTTTCAAATCATATACGCCCA
>WRFZ01000165.1 GCA_009778655.1 Candidatus Azobacteroides sp. | reverse complement strand
ACCGGATTCTCAACGGCTCCATCGGGTTCTCATCCGAAATACTTACCGACGCCTACGAATACTATTCGACCGTCACGAGCAAAGAACGACGGATGATAGAACGCGCATTCGACAAAATTTTCAAACATTGGTACGAAATACCCAATCCGTCTATGGATTTCACCGTTCAACCCCTAAAATTCATTTCTTCCGATGGCACACTTAACAACCCCCGATAACATAAAAAAGAATACCCGTCCCGTCAGCGCCCATTTGGACGACGGCAGGATTGAAATATACATTGACGAAGCCGAGCAATTGAACATAAAGCCCGTTATCGGCGATGAACTGTTCATTGACCTGCTCGAATACGTTGACGCATCCGACAAATCGCAATTCCCCGTTGCTTACGAAACGCTTTTGGACGGCGGAATTTACGAACAAACCCGGTGCGGAACAACGGGAAAAAAAACATTCAAAGGATTGCGCTCGGCGCTGGAATATTACGTATATGCGAAACTCGTAAAAAACAACGACGACAACGTAACCCGTTTCGGATTCGTAAACAAAGACGAAGATTATTCCTCCCGACCGTCTTTAAACATCAAACTGGCGGCCGAAAAAGACGCCCTGTCGGTGGCCGACGGTTACCGATCCGATTGCATTGATTACCTGAAGGAAAATTCAAAAAACATTCCGAAATTCAAAATCGGTAAAGCAAAAAACAGATTAAGAATAAAAATCATAGGAAACTAAAAAACATAAATATGGAAACAATTCAAATCAATAGCATTGACGGAAAAGTTTCGATTAAAATAATCGAAAGCGGTGAAGTGTTTACTTTTCCTCCCTCGTTTAGAGCGGTTGAACAATCGGATAATTCATTATTAATAAAATCGCCTGACATAAACAGGGTAATATTCGTAACCGATTTATCAAAACTCACCGTCAACGGTGAAATATTTACATCCGCGGATGGCGCGGTGGAAGCTATCAACGAACTTAACGCAAATTTTAAGTCGCCGGGGGGGACCGGCGGAACCAACCCCGGCAATCCGGTCTGGGGAACCATAACCGGCAATCTGGACAATCAAACCGATCTGAAGGCAAGGTTGCAGAGCATCGAAGACGGTATTACCGGTACTCGTACGGCGATCGTATTTGACACGGAAGAACAGATGCGGGAGTGGCTCGCGGGTACATATACAAGGCCCGACGGAATCGAAATTTCCGACTTGAAAATCGGAGAAGACATTTACATAATCAACCCCGACGATCCCGACTTTTGGTGGACGGGTGACGATGTCAAGGAGCTGACCGAAAAAACCGATTTGTCGGGTTACTACAATAAGACGGAAATTGACGAACTGCTGGCCGAAAAGCTCGATTCGGATACAAATCACAATGATTTGTTAAACAGAGACACAACGGATTGTCATCCCGTTTCGGCCATTACCGATGCGGTGGAAGAAGCGCCTCTCGCAGGAATCAAACCGACGAATATAGAAAGTGGAGCTTACCGTATTGTAATCGGACAAGACGGAAAAACATATTTTTTAGGAACGGGTGTTTATTTTCTTGACAACGACGGATTGATAAAACCGACAAACATAACGAGCGGAACATTCAGAGCGGGTGCAATTGCTCAAAACGGAAAACTTTATTTCGGAGCTAATTCCGGTGTTTGGTACTTGGACAATGATGGATTGATAAAACAAACAAACCGGACATCCGGCAGTTTTCCTTCTGCCGCTATGGGGCAAAACGGAAAGCTGCATTTTATCGGAAGTGCAAATATCGGTATTTATTATCTTGATAACGACGGACTCGTAAAACCAACCAATGCGGGAGTCGGAAGCGGAAACGGCAATGGTGCGATGATGGGACAGGACGGGAAATTATATTTTTACGGAGTCTCGTATTATTACCAAGGTACGGATATTTATTTCGGTATTAAAAGACTTAATGAAGACGGTCAGATAGTTACCGTTAAGGCGGACGGATTATTCTTAAACTCGGCAATCGGACCCGGCGGTAAGCTGTATTTTTGCGGAAACGGAGGAGGTCTTTGGTATTTGGATGATGACGGAAGTATTAAACAAGCGGCACATTATCCATCCGGTATTAACACTGCGAAAGTATTTAACGGAAAATTTTATATCGGTACCGAAGTCAACGGGATAATGTATCTTGAAGACGGAGAACTTAAACCTACGAATATAACAAACGGTTCATGTTCCTCAATGGAAGTCGGTCAAGACGGTATATTATATTTTACATCCTATTCGGGTATTTGGTATTTGGATGACGACGGACTGATAAAACCGACAAACATAACCTCAGGAACATTCACTCGTACCGGATTTGCTTCGAACGGAAAGCTGTATTTTTCCGGAACTTCCGGAATCAGGTATTTGGATAACCCGGTACTTTTCAGACAAAACAAAGAATGGAAGGAATTGAGTCATAATTTACTTCCCGGACGCAACAAAGAAAATTGTCATCCGATTGAATCAATCACCGGTCTGCGGGAAAAATTGAACGAGCTTGATGATATTGATCTTTCAGGCTACTACGATAAGCAACAAACAGATGCTTTGCTTGACGAAAAGATAGGCAAAGGAGCGGATGATGACTTCGCCGGAGTAGTGATGAACGGGCAGCTTATATCGCCCGTTATCGAACTTCAAAAAAACGATGTTTTTTTTGACGGTTTATTTTTATTAAGTCATGGAAATAATCAAATAGGAAACAGCTTGATAACAACAGCTCCCAAGACAGGTGACAGATGGGAAGTTATATCAAGCCATTCGGAATCGGCAATATTACAAATGCATAGTATAGCAATATTCAATTATGAAGATGCACAAATAATAACTGCAGATTTAACAAACGGCGGCGCTGAAAGTACGCTTGTTTTCGGCACTGTATCATTTAATAAAATTGATAATACAATAAGCATATATATTGATGATCAATATTTTGCTATGTATTTGATAAAAATAGAGAGAGCTTATCTTGATACTTCCCAAACCTTCGTCCAAAAAAAGAGTTGGAATGCCGACGAACTTCCAGAAGGTGACGACATGATTTTGCTCGGACTGAAAGACGGAGAATTCAAAACAAAAAATCTGTCGGATATTATTCCGGAAGAAACGGACTTATCCGGTTACTATAATAAGCAGGCGGTTGATGAGCTGTTGGAAGAAAAAGTGGACGAACCCGTATTCGAAAGAATCAGGCAGACAAATATTACGACAGACAACTTTTATTGCGCTGCTCTCGGTCAGGATAACAGGCTGTATTTCGGTAGTAACGGTAACACAGGCGTTTGTTATCTCGACAACGACGGCTTGATTAAGCAAACGAATATGACGACAGGCAACTTTAATTGCGCGGTTCTCGGTCAGGATGACAGGCTGTATTTCGGAAGCGGCAGCAACACAGGTGTTTGGTATCTTGATGACGACGGCTTAATTAAGCAAACGAATAAAACAGACGGCTATTTTTATTCCGCGGCTCTCGGTCAGGATAACAAATTGTATTTCGGAGGACCGGGTATCTGGTATCTCGACAACGACGGCTTGATTAAGCAAACGAATATGACGACAGGCAACTTTCCGTGTGCGAAACTCGGTCAGGATAATAAGTTGTATTTCGGAGGAATTGGTAACTTCGGCATTTATTATCTCGACAACGACGGCTTGATTAAGTATACGAATAAAATAAACGGAACTTTCAACTGCTCGTCTCTCGGTCAGGACGGCAAATTGTATTTCGGAGGATCGGGTATCTGGTATCTCGACAACGACGGCTTGATTAAGCAAACGAATAAAACAGACGGAACTTTTAATTATGCGTCTCTCGGTCAGGATAACAAATTGTATTTCTGCAGTTTAAACACAGGCGTTTGGCGTTTGGAAGATGACGGTACGGTCGTTCAGACAAATAAAACAGACGGAACTTTCAGATCCGCGTCTCTCGGTCAGGATAACAAATTGTATTTCGGAGGACCGGGTATCTGGTATCTCGACAACGACGGCTTGATTAAGCAAACGAATAAAACAGACGGAACTTTCAGATCCGCGGTTCTCGGTCAGGACGGCAAATTGTATTTCGGAGGATCGGGTATCTGGTATCTCGATTTAGCAGTTCTTTTCAGACAGAACAAAGAATGGAATGAATTAAATCACAACCTGATTCCCGGGCGCAAAAAAAATGATTGTCATCCGATCGAATCGATTTCGGGTCTGCGGGATGAGTTGGACGGGAAAGCAAGCGTAGATATTTATTCGGATATAGACCTTCTTGAAACGCGCATCGAAAACATGGAGAATCTCGGTAACTTCGCAGGCTCTTTTGCCGCGTTCGCACAAGTACCGACTTCGGCAACCGCAATTCCCGGAATTACGATAAACGACTTTATCACCGTCCGTGCGGACGAAACGAACGGCGGCGCTACGACAAGATATATTGCTTCCGACATAACCGCAGGCGTTATAACGTGGACTTATGACGTGACATACAGTACTGATATATCAGGCAAGGCCGACGATGTTCCGTCGGGAACGACAAAGCCGAAGTCGCGAACTTCGTCCGGTTGGGCAGACACGGAAGCGACAGATATTACTTTCACGGAAGCATTAGCGCGAACGAATATCGAATCGGGCGAAACGCTGATTACTTTGTTCGGTAAAATCAAAAAGTACTTTACCGATTTTCCCGGACTTCTTAACGGTAAGCTTGACAAAGGCGCCGAGGACGAAATCGCAAAAGTGGCGGTTAATAATCAGCTTACCGACCCGCACGGGTTGCAGGTAAAAAGAATGATATTTAAAAGTAACAGCGGCGCGTTATTGACGAGCGGCGCCGGGGACGGTAACGGAATGGCGGGGCTTACGCTTGATCTGATGCTTAACGACCCTGCGGACGCATCAAAGGGACTTAAAAGAAAATTTTATGCTTCAGTCGAGAACAGGTCTACGGGTCTGTTTCATACGGAATGTTTAGACAAGTTAAGCGGCGCTTTGAACAATTGGGTGTACATTGACGCTTCCGATAATTCCAATACCGTTCGTATAGCGTATTACAGTAACATTCCTCGCAAAGTAGGACAAATCGGCATACCGGCAAACACATATTATCTGCACGAAATTTACTGGATAGACGAAAGTCAGGAATTTATTCAAAAGAAGTCTTGGGATGATGCGGATACGCTTTTGCCGAATGAAGATATGGAGGTTTTGGGACTGTCGGCAGGGGAGTTTAAAACGGAGCGCCTGAAATCGGCAATAGAGGCGTGTGTGGCCGATAATATTCATGCGGTGATGACTCCGGATTACGTACAACAAGTCCGGTTCGGCTATTACGATGAAGATCCCACCCCGTTCACATACGCAGTTCAGAATGACGGTTTTATTAAGTATGAATTTGTTGTGGATTACGGATATACGGGGCAGTATTTTCTTACCGTAAATAATATAACCGTTCATTGCGGAAGAGGCATGACGGAACTGTCGGATGCCTTGGTTGAAGTCGGTTTGTTTCCCGTAAAAAAAGGGGACGTAATTCACTTGACCGTCAGCAACCCGGGTGTTTTTCAGGAATGGTATTTGTTCTTCATTCCCACGGTTGCGATCGTACCTCCGTTAAAGATGCCTGCCCCCGATTACTCCCGGGAAACCGAACTCGGAAATATAGCATCCGTACCGGTAAGCAGCGGTTCGCCGGTTGCCTATACGGTACAGGGAAGCGGATTTATCATTTTTGATGTTTACAAAGCATCGTCATGGACCGCCGGAGGTCAGTTTTACATCAACGGGGCATTGGTTTTCACCGTTTACATCGCAGCCGCAGGCACATTGGTATCCGCTCCGCTTCCCGTTAAGGCGGGTGATACGGTCAGCATTATATCCGCGGGAGCCGCACAGGCGGTTTCGAGGTGCAGGACATTGTTTTATCCGGTGATTTGGATTTGATTAACTTAAAAACGAAGAAATGACTTTACTTCAATCGGAATTGCACGAACCGGTCGTTCAGGTTGCGAAAGGAATCAGCGAGTATGGTTTCATGGCCATCGTCTCGGCTTTTTACCTGATCATAACGGGAATAATGATGGTCTTTTTTATCAAGTGGTTCGTCAAGATCATCGACGGAATCGTTAAAGGTCAGGAAAAATCACTCGGAGAAGTCGTCACGCTTCAGCGCGAGATGGTCCTCATGATGAAATCAATCAATGACGGGATAAATGATGAAACGCTTACACAGATAAAGCTGTTTATCACCGCGATAATCGAGAACTCTAAATATAAGATGTATCATGAAGCTAAAAAGATATACGAGGAAAATAATCTCGAAAAGAACAGGGAAAGCATAGAAAAGAAAGTGTCCAACCTTGTTAAAAATATGTATGACAGTCACGAGCAGAAGTACGATTCCTTCTCGTATAAGGGAAAGAAGTTGTTCCTGTATACCAACAGCAGTTGGGTTGATAAGATAGCGGAAACGGTTCTCAACAGTATTTATATGGATAATTACAGTCATACTAAATTATTCACTAATCTCACGATTGCATACGAGGAAATAATAAACGATTTTATTAAAAATTTATCGAGATGAAAACAAGTGATCGCGGAATAGAATTAATCTCCTCTCATGAAGGTCTGAGGTTGAACGCCTACAAGTGCCCGGCAGGCGTGTGGACGATCGGATTCGGGCACACAAAGGGCGTTAAACAGGGCGATGTGATTACCGTTACGGAAGCGCTCGAGTTATTGAGGGAGGACGTGAGAGACGCGGAAAATACGGTTAACAAAAATCTTCCGAACCCGAATCAAAATCAATTCGATGCGCTTGTTTCGTTTGTTTTCAACGTCGGTTCGGGGAACTTTCAATCGTCAACGCTGCTGAAGAAAGCGAAAGCGAATCCGAACGACAAGTCGATAGCCGACGAGTTTGCCAAGTGGAACAAGGCTCGAAACGGGTCCGGAAATTTGGTTGAACTGCCCGGATTGACGAAAAGAAGAAGGGAAGAAGCCGATTTGTATTTTACGGCATGAAAAAGAAACGGTTATTCATAATCGTATTCATTTGCATCGCGATTGTTTCCGGATGCGGCACATCGAAAAAGATTCAAAGCGAGATAAAAGAGACGCAATCGGTAAACGAGCGTACAACGGAACACGCAGTCATCGAAACAACAAAAAGCATTGATACAACCAAGGTATCGAGCGTTGAAAGCAATACATTCAAAGTTGATTTCTTTAATCCGAGCGAGGTGGAAGACTATGCCGCTGTCTTACAATTGATGAAGGAAAGGGGCGAACCGTTCAGCGAATACGGCATCGTCAAAAGCGTTTTGGGTTCGATAACGAAAACGAACGAGACGCAATCGGGAATCACCGAAGAAGCCGGCAAAACAACAATCGATACGGAGAAAGCAAATAACAGCGAAACAAAGAAAGAGGAAAAGATGGTTGTAAAAACAGAGCCGTTTTTTGCTAAATTTAAGGGGTATTTGATTGTCACGGGTGTGATATTAATCGGAATTGGGGTACTTTTTATAGCTAAAAAATCAGGGTTTTTTCAAAAAATTTTGATGATTGTATACAAGTTTGTTAAAAAATAGCCTTGGGAGGGCTTTGTAAAACCCGAAATATAATATATATGAGTGATTTTAAACAACGGTTAGAAACCGAACGTGCAGAACTCGAAGAAAAACTGAACAAGTTAAACGACTTCAATTAAAGTGAAAAGGTCGATGAAATCGACCCCGTTCAAAAATCGCTTTTAATCATTCAAGCAGGCGCTATGTACACCTATCTTGAATGTTTGAAGGAAAGATTATCTAGGTTGTAGAAATGCCGGACGGGAATAAAATGGTGAGGAAAGTTTTCCTCGCAATTTCAATTTTTAAAAGGTAATTTTCTTTTCATAGGCTAAAGTTTCAGGTTAGTTTGGTTATAATGGTTAAGGTTAGTAACGCAACGCCCGGTCTGTGAAGATAGGGCATTTATTGTCAGATATTCCGTTACAGACGTACAACTTACAAACAATATGTTACCGCAACATCATTACATCATTTGTTAAATAATATTAAATATATAAGTTTGAGTAAAAAAAATATCGAAAACACTTGCGTAATACGCAAAAGCGTATTATCTTTGTATCGTCAAGTTAATTAAACAGTAATTTAAAGATCTTTAAAATTATGACGAAAGAAGAAAAACGAGAACTCGAAAGAGAGATCGAGAAACGAAAGAAGGATTTAGCGGATTATTTGAGAGTCGCTCCTTTTTTGGGGGTCTCGGAAAAGGAAAAAGAAAGGGTCACCAATCAATTTTTGGATGACATCCTGAACAGACAAGAGAAATTAAAAGAAGAGTAATTAACAAACCCCCTTAATCGGGGGCTGAAAAACTTTCAGATATGGATATAAGTAAACTGATGCGGGATATTCACAACGCATCAAACGAAGCGGAGAAACAAAAAATTGAAGAGAAGATCAAAGAAGAATTTTCTTCTCTGTCTGAATCTGAAAAAGAATCAGTTAAAAATGAATTTTCAAAATTATGGGGTAATAAATTAGAAGAAACAAAATCAGTTTTGCGCAAAATAGATATTGCTTTGGAAATCGAAGAAATATCGAAATATATAAGCCTTTCAAAAATAGCCAAAGATTATTTCGGAAAATCAAAGGAATGGCTGTATCAACGCATCAAAGGATATAATGTAAACGGAAGGCCGGCACAATTCACGCCGGAAGAAAGAAAGAGATTGTCTTCGGCTTTAGAAGAAATCAGCCGTATGGCTCACGAAACGTCACTTAAGATCGCTTAAGTTACGATTAGCTTGACAGCTGCCCCGGTATCAATTATCGGTATCGGGGTTTTTATTTTTCCCCTGTAAAATACGGATGGCTCTGTAACCTCTTAGCGTTATCTTCAGCGGATACCTTGATATATTTAAGTGTCTGTTCTACCTTTGAATGTCCTAAAATATCCTGAATAAACTTAATATCAATACCCGCAAGATACATATTACTTGCGCCCGATCTCCTGCAGGTATGAGATGTTATAAATTCATATTTTTTCCTTATTATATTCTCTCTTGACCCTCCGCGTGTTTTGGTCAGTAGTGTTTCGCTGTCAATACCCGCCAGTCGACCTATAATTTTAATATGCTCGTTATGTTTTTGCTCCGAAATATTTGCCGGTAACACATTATTTCTTCGCCGCATTATTTCCCGCAACCTGTAATGTATCGGGATATATACCTTTTTATCCCTTTTAACGGTCCATACAGACACCAAATCTTCATTGAAGTTAAGAATATCTATTCGGGAATAGTCGGAATGCCTGAGCGCCGTATAGCAGCCGATAAGAAACCGATCCCTTTCTTCGTTGAGAGATGCAATAGCACGTTTCAGATTATTTTTTTTCTTTGCAAAACCATTGTTCAATAAAAGTTCTTCGGTAAATTCAATATTGTATATTTTTTCAATTTCTTCCGTATTCAAATAAATTGCGTCCGTATCCTCTTTATCGGACTTAAATTCTTTATGTTTATGTCCGTCAAATGAATGCAACCCGGCGTCGGATGACTGATTCATAAATGTTTTTATATCCTTAATCAAAGCTCCGATATAATTTTTGCTGTAATTTTGTTCAATCATCCATTTCTTGAATTTATTGTAAAAACTCATGTCAATATCATAGAATCTTAATTTTACATTGAATTTGTTTTGGTACTCAATCAGTTTGTTAATTGTTGTTCCGTAATGGTCTTTTGTTGATCCCGATCTGTCGGATTCGTTTTTGAATTTGGAAGCAAAATTTACAAGGTATTGGATTTCCTCATTCTCGATAACTCCGCCTACCTTAACATTCATATTTTTGCGATAATTTTTGTAATCATCCCTTACTTGAATCTCCGTAGGTGTAACTAATCCGTAAAAGTTTATAATGTCGGTAATTATTTTTTCTATATCATCAAGGTTTTTATTGATAAAAGGACCTTCCGGATATTCCCTTACCAGTTTACAACGGTTTTTATTTTCGTTCCAGTATTTTACCGGTACGGATTCGCCGAGGGATATGCGATATTCCTGCCCTCTGTGATAAACGAACGCCCTCAAAGAAGTTTTTTCTTTTTTCTTATCGAAAGGAACAAAAGTAATATTCATTTTGCAGTAAATTTTGCAGTATTTTTATATAATATAATCGAAATTTATTTTGCAAATTTACGATTTCTAAAAATATAAACCTAAATAAAAGGCCTGAAATAATGTATTTTGCAAAATAAATATTCAGTTTGCTATAAAATATATTGCTCCCGCTCCGAGTACGCAAACCATCCATAACCGCTTGTATTTCAACAGATTTGCAAGCGGTTTTTGTTTTGTTTGCAGTGAGATTTGCAGGGTTTTTCATAATTATTTTTAATTACCCGATGTTATCCGATTTCGAGCGATTACAATTTTGGCAAAGAAGCTGTAGATTTCTGTAAGTAGTAGCTCCGCCTTTGGAAAAAGGAATAATGTGGTCAAATTCCAAATTTTCTTGACTTCCGCATTTTACACATTTCCCGCCGTCACGATTCCATACCCTGTCGGAGACGTCTTGTGGAATAGGTTCGCGTTTGGATTCATCGCTTTTTATTTCATTGAAAATCAATCCTTCTTCGATGAGTTCTTTAATGGCTTGTCTTTTAATGTTTTTTAGGAGTTCTTCTTCTAAAAGCTTCTTCTTGTATTCACGCTTTATCCTATCGTCCTCTCTTTGTTTTTCGTTGATTTTTTTTCTTCTTAAAATTTCATTGCTGTGTTCTTGTTTAAATATATCAATATAGGTTAAGCAATTATTTTCATCATTTGCTTTGATAACATCTAAAATATTTTGTAATTGTTCTCTTGTTTTTATGAGTATCATATGAGGATGTTTATAGGTTACTCCAATAATTCCGCATAAATAGAGGGATACCTCCAATGCCGTATTATCAAAATGCTTCGGGCATACCTGTGAATTAAAAATATTTATTGCTTCTTTTTCAAATATATCATACGTAATAGTGTGTTCTGTATTTTTAAATCCAACATATATATAATGCATTGCTTTCTTAGTATCTATTTCGTCATAAAAATGAGGGTTATGAAGGTTTGATAAAGTATCAATTAAAAATTCTTTGTATTCCTCACTCAAATAAATCATATTAGAATCCATATCCACTAATTTTGATTTGTAATAATGTAATTCGACCCATTCTTTGTCACCTTGTATAATTTCAAAGAATGTGTTGTACCGGATATTGGAGAACCCGTACCATCTGCAATGTTAAATGTAGCTCCGCATTTTATACACTTTGCCGTTGTTGCCTTTCCGGAATTATTCGGATCAACAGGAGCCACGCGTACCATTCTTTCTTTTTCTACCGGACAGCATAGTTCATATGCAAAAGGAGTTTTACCCATTTCATTTACTACCAATAAAATTCCACTAAATCCATCCGATACACCAAATCGTTCATAATGAAAAGAAGATGAAGTGTGATATGTATATCCTAAAGATGGCAACTGAAATTCATTATATACAACTTGAACCGGTAGTATTTCTTCGTATGAAATAATATTTTTAGGTTTCTCCCAACGGGCAAATTCATTTACATTATCTCCAAAAACGCCCTGCGTTCCCAATGCACGTATAGTTGAATAATACGAAGATAGAAACGATTTGAAAACATCACCATAACTTACATTCGGAGTCTCAATAATAATTCTTCCGATTTGTAATTTTTCGTTAATAATTTTATAAGATGTTTTATTGTCATTATGTATCGTAATTATTGAATCTGAAATTAAACGATAAGGAGCCTTTAATTCAATTTGATATTTTTTGTCTCCATTATAGCCATAAGCATTCGAATATATTATCACTTCCGAATTTTTATTAAATTCACAAATATAACCAGCGTAGGAGGGGCGGTCGGCATACATACTCCAACATCCTATAATAGATTCTCTATATGTATTTTCATCATCCTTCGAGCATGAAAAATTTAAAGCAAGAATGATTATTGTTCCCAAAAATAAGATTTTCTTTTTCATATCGCCTTAATTTATTTTTGATTACTGAAAACTATCGTACCTCCTCCTTTTTTAACCACATATCCGAGTACTTCAAAAATTCGAACTATCAGGTTTCGTGGAATGTCAAAAGGTTGGTGAATCAACGTTCCATCCCGATAAGTTTCTTCATTGGTGCTGTATGCCCGAATATATTCGGGATTGCTGCTTAATTGCGCTTTTTTTGTAACCCTGTATTCGCTTGTTTCAATAACATAATCTTTTCCGGGGACAATTAAACGCAAGTCTTGTACTTCTCTTAGCGCCAATATGCAACCCGACGGGTATTCCACCATACTATCCCCATAATTTCTTATGGCAGCCGTAGCACTCTTGAACCAATCTCCGGGATCTATCCATTCCGCCGGTGAGCTGTTTGATTCCATATTTGCGGAATAACCTTTTTGAAGTTTACCGCCGACAGATGCAATATCGTCATATAACGGTATTAATTTTCTGTCCATCGGCACACTTTCCAAGTCATAAAATTGAACGCCGGATTTTTTTGTATTATCATCGTCTGTAAAAATCCAACCAAACTTATCGTCATTTGGTATATTTTCAAGTTCTCTGTAAATATTCATGAAATCAGCAGTGGCGTTACTTTTGTACATTTTTTCAATTTTCAATGCAAGAAACAGCTCATTACAAATCCAAACATATTTATCAAATATATCTTCATTTTCAACAAATACATTTCTATTAAAACCTATAGCATCATGAAAGGTAATCTCATTTAAGCTTTTTGGCTTTGGCTCTATTTCCATTACTTCTTTCCTTATATTTATACAATCATCATATAGTTTCCTTATATAGTCTTTGTTTAAAATTACTCCAAAACCGGTTAACAGATATGATATGTTTATATATCTGAATCTTCTGCAAATCTTTTCAGCCATATTTTTGCTGATTCCAACGTTTACTTTAGGATTTAATATGTCATATAATCCTTGTGCTCTCTTCATTTCAAGACACTCTGCTAATTGGTTTACATTTAAACCTAATTCAATTAGCAATTCATTAAAAATTTTAATTACTTGTTCTTTTTTCATTGTTTCTATTTATATCGCAATTCAGAATTTTTCTGTATCATTGCACTGTTATTAATTAAAAATTTCATTTATTATGTTTTATACATTTCAAAATATAAACGGAAAAACTAATATTTCCCCGCTTGGATCATATCGGCTACGATAGTCCGCGCCATGAAAGTAAAATCGGACGCTGAAAAAATAGCGACTGATATATGTCTGTGCTTAGAAGTCTTCAATGGAATCAAATAATGCAAACACAGGTGTATTAAAAGATTCAAGACCGGATAAACAAATAGCATTTATGGAAAACGAAAAATAAAAACAATAGCGATATTTATTACATTAATAATCAATACCGCACTATACTCATCCGTTTATCCGCTTTTACAGATCAAGCAATATTTCAAGCAATACATATTTTTTTAACAAAGATTAACTAAAAATTCAGAATTATTCTGTAAAATACATTTGTAATTCAGAATTATATTGTATCTTTGCATCGTGATTTTGACTACAAATTTAATAAAAAGTTTAATTAAAATGAAAACAAATCTAAACAAAAAAAGAGAGATGTATTTCAAAAAAAGAGAGAAACGGACATCAATTGAAGATTAAACAATTAAATATGAAAAATATGGATACGATAGAAAAAGAGAGAAAAGAAAATCGCAGGAAAATAAATATGTTTTCCGTAAGGGGCAAATGTCTTGAATTTAATGTCGGACAAACCGGTACTTTTGAAATGTTAGATATCCAAACAATTAATCGGACTCGTATGTCCTTGAATCGATTAAGAAAAGATTTAGGGATGAGATACGAAACCGAGATAGAAGGCAATACCTTAATCGTAACAAGAATTTCGTAATGGAAAGGACGGTAGTTTACCAAATGACGCCTGACGATTTGCGAGAATTTGTCGACCGGGAATTAGCGCAAAAGAACATGAATACTATGCGGGATGAATTATTAAAACGCTATGACAATGTTTTCATCGGCGTTGATGAAGTTTCCGCTATTCATCAGGTATCCGGGCAAACGGTAAGAAACTACATCAAAGACGGGTTGATTATACCCGAACTCCGGGCGGTCGAAAACGGCAAATACAAATTCCGGTTAAGCTATGTTTTGACCCTTGATTTTAAAGAACTGAAAAAGGAGCTTAAAGAAAGAAATTATTAATTAATAATTATGACATACGTATTTCAACACAAAACAACGGAAGCCGAATATCGCTTATCGATAAGGTTATCCGAACGACCAATGAGAATTAAAGGGGTTAAAACATTCGATACGGTTGATAATTACGTATATGCTTGTATATTTTAATATCAATATGAAACGAGAGATTAAAAACAAAAGAGGCTCGGAAACTTTGACCGGTCGAGAGCCTCTCAATATTAACATTCAAAATTATTAAAAAATGAACGTAAATTTAAGTACAAAGGTACAAAAAAATTCTACTCCGACAAAGGATAGCAGTAAAAAAAATGAAACGCGCTATGCTCAAGAGGCGTCCGGCTGCGAAAGTGTTAATATCATTAAAAAAACCGCTTTCGGCTGCATTATATCCGCTGATGATTTATGGTGCCGAACAAAAGAAGCTTTATATAAAATATATTCAGACGATCCTTGTGACATTAAAATTTAAGTCATGGAAACAAAAGCAAATTACATAACAGTAAATAACGGCGCCAAACAAATTTCACAGGATAAACTTGAAAGATTTTTTAAAGCCTTTTGGAGTGATCGGGCCGTAGAGGAAAATAAGAAAAATCTTATCAAATCGGTTTATAGTTTCTTTGATGAGTTTGATATTGACAGGCTTTCAGAGTTATTCTTTAACGCTTCTTACTACTTAGCAAATCCGGATAATTGCAAGGATTTGGATAAAGGGAAACTTATTGGGATTTTAGTTGATTTAAATAATATTCAAGCCTTGTTATCGAGCGCCTATATTGACTACTACGATGTATTTATAAGTTCTTTTAACGAATAAATAAGCGGTAATGATTAAAAAGTTATTATAGAAATGGCATATCGTTTTACAAATACCGACAAGTGGAATGATTCTTGGTTTTACGAGCTTGATTTGCGTCAAAAGGCAGTCTTTTTGTACTTGTGTGACTTATGTGATATAGCGGGATTCTATGAAATAAATTGCAAGAGAATGGCGCAGGATATAGGCATGAGTGATGCGGATGTTAAAGGGGCTTTGAAGGGGCTGTACAGTCGTATAATTTATTCCGTTGACGGAAAGTATTTGTTTTTACGAAACTTTATCAAACATCAAAAGAATTTTCCTTTGAATGAAAACAATCCCGCTCATAAAGGTATCATCAAACTTCTTAATGAAAAACTACAACTATTTAATTTTCAATTAATTGAAGATTACTTTAAAAGCCCCTTCAATGCCCCTTCAAAGGGGCTTAAAAGGGGCACAGGTAATAGTAATAGTAATAGTATTAAGATAGAGGATAAAGATAAAGGGGGTATGGGGGAAAAAGAAAAAGGGGAAAGATCGGATGATGAACTTTCTTTTGAAAAAGTCTGGGAATTATACGAAAGAAAAGGGAACAAAAAAACGAGTATGAAAAAATGGGAAACTCTGAAAAATCATTGCAGAGAAGCCGCATTAAAACACATACCGCTTTATGTTCAATCAACACCCGATAAACAGTATCGCAAAAATTTTGAGACATATTTGAATCGGGAATGTTGGAATGATGAAATTATAACTAAAAATCTTTCCAAATCAATAGAAGATAAACAATCAAATATCAAAAACAAATTATTAAATAATTTAAAAGATGGAACAGGAAAATAAAAAAATACCGGCACCGATTGAATATGTTGCCGAAAAGGTGGCCGAATTAACAACCGTGTTTTACGAAACGCCGGAAGCGTTGTTTGAAGTCCTGGCAAAAGAAATACTCCGTATCGGCTTCACGGAAAAAGAAGTGGCCGAAATGGTCGAAGAAGCGGTTCTAACCGTCAGGAAAACAAAAATAACAATAGCGGACATAGTTTATGAAAGATACACACAAAAAAAACAATCAAACGTCACAATCACTTACATTTGAACAGGGAAGGCTTCTTCCGCAGGCGAGAGAACTCGAAGAAGCCGTTTTGAGCGCGCTGATGCTTGAAAAAGATGCTTATTCCATGATCAGCGATATACTTACTCCGGAGTGTTTCTATGATAAATCCCATGAATTGATTTTTACGGCAATTCGAAATTTGGAAACGGACAAAAAGCCGATCGATGCGCTTACCGTTGTCGAACGGCTTCGAAAAGACGGAAATCTTGAAGCGGCCGGAGGCGTAATACACATCTCGCAATTGACACAAAAAGTGGTTTCATGCGCTCATCTGGAATACCATGCCCGAATTGTCGCACAGAAGTACATCGCGAGAAGATTGATAACATTGGGAGCCGATATACAATCGATGGCCTTTGATGAGACCTCGGATATATCGGACGTTCTTGAATTTGCGGAAAGTTCATTCACCGAAATATCAACCAAATCCGTAAGTTCCGATGCGGTCGGTATGAATAAAGCAATAATCGAAACACTGGATTATGCGGCAAGGATTCAGAAAGAGAGAGATTACGGATATCTTCCGTATGTGCGCACCGGGTTAAAAGAACTCAACCGTAAATTACACGGCGGATGGCGCGCTCCCGATCTTATAATTATCGCCGGCCGGCCCGGTATGGGAAAGACCCAGTTCGCCCTGCTCCACGCGTCTGCCGCCGGTTATGACGGAAAAGACTGCTTATTCATTTCCATTGAAATGACAAAAATTCAACTGATTATCAGGTACTTGCTCGAAGATGAAAGAATAAACGCCGATCATATTTTATCCGGGCAATTAACGATCGAAGAATGGAATGTCATCGACACGAAAGCCGGTCAGCTCGTCAAAATGAAGCTTTATATCGCCGATGATTACAACGTAAGGAATCTGAATACAATTAAATCGCTTGCGAGAAAAAAACACCGGGAAGGAAAATTAAAACTGATGATTATCGACTACCTGCAACTGATCCGTACCGGAATGAAATTCGGCACGCGCGATCAGGAAATAGGATATATCACGGGTGAATTGAAAAACCTCGCAAAAGAATTGAATATTCCCGTTATTACTCTCGCGCAGTTAAACCGCCCCGAACGCGGAACGGTTATTAAATTACCGCAACTGCAAGACTTGCGCGAATCGGGAAACATCGAACAGGACGCGGATATAGTGATATTCATTCATCGGCCCTCTTATTACGACTCGGAAGCCAACGAAAACGGCATAAGCTGGAGGAATCGCGGAATATTAATAATAGCAAAACACCGGATGGGGGAAAAGGATGCAAAAATTCTGTTCAGCCATGACAGAGCTTATAAGAAAATTCTGGATGATTCCGACATTCCCGAATTCGGATAAAAAATAAAAAACCCTGTTATTTTACATTGTTTATTATATTTTGCGCTTAACCGAAACCCGACTGTGAAAAAATCAAATCAATTAAGCATACAAAAATACAATCAAAAATGCAATCAAATTTTGAATAACAATTTGAATTGCAATATTTTAAATTTGCTTTTTGAAAATTAATTTATTACCTTTGCGACTATTAATCATAAAGTATTATGTCGGCTCCGAAGGGAAATAAATACTACATGAACCGTCAAAAGAACGGACGGGAACTTATATTCTCATCGCCCGAAGAACTTCTCGAAAAATGCTATCCGTATTTTGAATGGTGCGATAAAAACCCGTGGATTAAAAAAGACGTAATTCGATCCGGTGTTGAAGTTGGAAAGCTTATCGATATTCCGACACAGCGCCCGTACACCATTGAAGGACTGTGTGTCCATATCGGAATAAACAGACGGTCATTTGATGAATATAACGCACGTGAAGATTTTTTTCCGGTCACTACGCATGTGCGCGAGATAATTGAGGCAAACCAATTGGAAGGAGCTGTTGTCGGTGCCTATAACCACAATATCATCGCAAGGAAACTGGGTCTTACGGAAAAGGTTGATGTAACCGGAGAGATAAACGCAAACTTTCTTCTCTCTCCGATGGAAAACAAAACAATAAAATTAACCTTTGCCGACAACGAAGATGATATCAAATGAAGTCATAAACCTTAAAAAGCCCCCGTTGTTTTTTGAGATATTTAATTCTCCGGAGCGGATAATAATAAATCAAGGCGGAACATCGAGCGGGAAAACATACGCGACATTAGACACTCTTTTCTGCATTGCAATGAAAGAACACGGACAGGTAATCACTGTTGTCGGGCAGGATATACCAAACCTGAAAGCGGGAGCCTACCGGGATGCGAAAACCATTTACGGCAATTCGGACGACTATCAAAAATGGTTTTCAAAACCGAACGAAACAGACAGGGTATTCACTTGTCGCACCGGCTCCCTCATTGAGTTTAAAAGCTATTCGGATGAACAGGATGCCAGATCCGGGAAACGGGACTATCTGTTCGTAAACGAAGCAAACGGAATCCCCTATCCGATTTATTGGCAATTGGCAACAAGAACACGAAAAAAGATATTCATTGACTATAACCCGACCTACCGGTTTTGGGTACATGAAGAACTGATTAATAAGTCGGATATAAAATTGATTATTTCCGACCACCGGAACAATCCTTTTCTTTCCGAATCCGAACATAACCGTATCGAATCAATATCCGATCCCGAATTATTCAGAGTGTATGCGCGCGGTTTAACCGGTAAAATAGAAGGTCTTATTTATACCGATTGGCAATTGGTTGATGACTTGCCGGATAATTTCAAACTCAGATGGATCGGCATTGATTTCGGATTTACAAATGATCCTACGGCAATAATTGATTTAAGGCTTTCGGGAGGCGAACTATGGATTGATGAGATAGAATACCGGACAGACTTAACAAACATCGCAATAGGTAAAATATTAAAAGAAAACGGCATTAATTCAAGTCTTACAATTGTCGCCGACTCTGCCGAACCCAAAAGCATTGCGGAAATATCAAATATGGGATTCAGAATCGAACCGGCTCAAAAAGGGCAGGACAGTGTCAAAAACGGTATTGATATTCTGAAACGGTATAAAATGAATATTACCCGAAGAAGTAAAAATATCAGAAAAGAACTTTTGGCGTATAAGTGGAAAGAAGACAGGAGCGGGAAGACGATAAATCAACCGGTTGATGAATTTAATCACGCCCTTGATGCAATAAGATACGTTGCTTTGAATAAGCTTCAAGAACAGCCTGTGTATAAGAAACCGAAAGTCAGAACAACGCGAATATGAAAATCGATAAAAACACAACGTTGGAAGATTTTATTTTTTACACCGACCTGTTCAAGTCGGATGAAAAACAAATCGAAGACCTTTTCTCGAAATTGGAATTAACAGAGTTACCTCCGTATATTCTCAATAAACCGATACCGGAAAATCTCAACGATTTAACGTTCGGGCAGCTGATTAAAATCCAATCAATCAAAACGGTTAAAGATATGTTGCTCGTTCCGCTTCATGTCATCTCCGGTATTGACATAGAAAAAATATTGACATGCAAAGCATTTGATGTTATCCGCTTCATGTTATTCGTACAAAAAGAACTGACGCGGATCGGTAAACTCTTCGCCGAAATAAAATACCGTCCGAGCGCCGAAGAAGTACAAGCGGGGATTAACAATATCGATAACGGGGTATTCGGTACCATTGATTGGTACGCTCGCAGAATGGGAATAACCGATCATTCCGAAGTCGAATCAATCCCTTGGATTCGTATCTACAAATGTCTCGAAATGGACAACAGGCAGGCCCTGTTCGAAAAAAAATTACGTGAGATTTACTCAAAAAAGAAATAAGATGAAAATTAACGAAGCATTTGAAAAAATTACTTCGGAGATGGGACTCACCTACATCTTCGACGATATTGCAAGAATAAACGTCCGGGCCGACAACGCCCCTTCCTACCCCGCGCTTTTGAGGCAATTCCCCGAAGTCTGGAATGAAGATGAAAACTATAAAACGCATTATCGGATATACAGAAACCTGTTATTGTTTTTCGTCGATAAGTGTCCGCTTGACTTCGGCACACCGAAAGAGGCCGCACCGATCGCGGACAACATGATGGAGTTGTGGTTTCGATTCCGAAGCAAACTCGTCGCCCTCGGATTCAACCCCGAACAGGTCGGCGGCATTGACGTGGTTGACAAATTGGACGTAAACCTCGCCGGTATTTCCGTGAACATCCGATTAAAAGAAATCATCGCCTGTATATGAACGAACAGGCAAGGCATATTATACTTGAAGAGGTTGAAGCATTAAAAAAGCGTATAGCCGACAATATTGTTTCAACCAAGCAAAATGCGTCCGGTGAAACGATTAAAAGCCTTGAAATCATTGAAACGGATGACAGCGTTAAATTGCTTGGTCATTCCCCGTTCGGAACACTCGAAACAGGCCGAAAACCCGGCAAAGTACCGCAAGGATTCCAAGGAATCATATTACAATGGATGAAAGACAAAGGAATAAAGGCGACCCCGATTCCTTACGCTCGCAACCCGTCGCAGCGTTGGCAACCCAAATACACTCCGCAACAACGCGGAGATATGTCGATTGCCGGAGTAATCGCTCATAAAATAAAAACGGACGGAACAAAACTGTACCGCGACGGCGGACGAGCGGACGTTTATTCAAACGAAATACCGGTAACATTAAAGAACATCCGGCAAAAATTAGCCGGTTTATTTGCAACCGAAATACAAACAATTAACATAAATGCAGCAAAATGAATATAGAATATCCTGAATTAGCATTCGCATTTAATCCGATTATTATCACATGTAATGAGATAAACAGCGTAAGCGAAATTGTATCTTTAACTTATTATAACGGCATCAACGGTATTTCGCTTATAAAACCTGTTGTTGACGGTAAAGTTGAATTTAATGTTCAACAACTGGCATTATCAATGTTCGATAGAAACGACTTCCGTAAAGTGCTTGAAAATGATACCGTATTGAAGAGAAAATTCTTTACGTCGATCAGTTATGATGCTTACGAGTATTTTGCGGATATAGATGTTATTTTCGGAGCACTCCAAATCGGCGAAATGTATAACCGTTCAAAAACGTTGACATGGTTCAAAAACCTGCCGTTTACTTTCCCTCTCTTTCTTCAAAATGCGCGAAATTTTGTCTGTGAAATTGACGGAGGACCGCCTTTTAATTGGCGGAATATTGCTATCGGGAAGCACAATTTAATACCCGATGTCAACGCGAACGAGAAGGCGGTATTCTATATAGACACAAAAAATATCACGCTTGAATTAACCGAGTATAATGTTTCCGTCGATTACAACCAAGCAACAAAAACGATCGGAGTGATAACCAACGGAAGCGGATTTACGGTCGAAAATGTTCCGTCGTGGATCACATCTCAAATATCCGGAAGCAACATTATTTTCAATATTTCGGAATCGGATATTGAAAATGCGAGGAATGTTGACATTATCGTTCGCTCGACGGACGATCCCGACGTTTTTGCAACATTGCATATCAATCAAGATGGAGCTTGGTTATCGCAATTCATTTTTGACGTCGTGACGACTTCCTCCGACGAGTATGTTGAAAGGATCGTGAATCTCGGAGCAATCGAATCGGGCGAAGCGCTGTTTGATTACGGAGACGGTACGGACGTTGAAGTAAAAACCGTTCTTCAGTCAACGCCTGTTAATACAACAGATCAGGCAGGCAATTCGGTTACCGTTAATGTCGGCGCTGACTTCGGACACATATTTCCGATCGCGGGTACACATACGGTGACAATCAAAGTCAGGCAGGGTGTAAATGCGTTTCGTTTCAGTACCGTTCCGCCGGGAAATGTTGATGACTGGGGAGCTACATTTGTTCCGAACGATTACATACGTACAATCAGGCGCATTAAATCCGATTCGCTTACAAGCGGATACAAAATGTTCGCGGGTTGTAGGAAAGCAAGCTTTGCGCCCGAATTTGTCGGTCTCGAAACGCCGAATATGATCAACTTCAATTTCATATTTGAGAACTTCGGGTCATACGGAAGCGGTTTAAACGGAGCATTTACGGTTAATGACAATATGCGTTTTCCTTTAAATACGTATCAGCATATATCACCCGCGTCTAAAGCACAGGTTACTGATTGTACCCGTGCTTATTTTGGCAGCGGATTCGAAAAAATCGAAAAGTCAATGTTTGCTTTTGCCGCCGATAATACCTTGGTGTCCGTATTTGAAACATGCAGGCAAATGAAAAATGTCGGAGCAAATTGGACGGCCAAATACGGAAAGCCGAATAACGCATCCGAACTGTTGGCAATGGAAAGATTCTTGGAAATGGATATTTTCCAAAATCAAAAGAACATAAAAAACTATACCGGGTGCTTTAACGCCATTAATGATTTTTACGGCAATGCGGGGCCGAATAACTATGATTATCCGTTATTACTCGAACCGGATTTATTTTTGAACAATGAAGCAAACGACATTATACTCGATTGGATGTTCAATAAAGCAACAAGGGCAATACTCGCATCAAACTTCTTTCAATATCTCGGAAACGGTCAAAGGATAAAGACCATGGACGGATGCTTTTGGAATTTCGGGCTTGGAAGTCCGCGTTTTTCATGGGGTGAATATCTGCCGGATTATTGGTGGGGTTCAAGAATTGATACTCACCCGAAAAGCCTGTTCCCCGAATCGTCCTATCCGAATATGACATCAATGATCGGCGCATTCGGTTATTGGGGAGGAGGTTCACCTTATAAACGAAGCGTCGGAAGCGGATTTCAGGGGCTGTGGGCGATAAACGAAAGTCAGACATGGGATAATCAGATAACCTCGCCGAATCAATACGGATGGACGTTCATAATGCCTTCAGTGAGTATTGCTCAATTCTTGAGCAGATTTCCGAATGTGACACAGACGAGCGGAACAGATCCGAGGGACAACGAAACCGTATGTGACGGGGCCGCGTTCATCTTCGGAGACTGGGATGTTCCCGATTCGGCAAATGTAACGAGAGCCAATGACTTTAATACGTATAATGCTCGGACTCAAGTAAAAGAACATGTTTTATTAAACTAACAATTAAAATATTATGATGAGAATCGACGAAGAAAAAAACATACGAATCACGCTCAACGTGAGCGATTGTACCGAAGGCGTTTATCTGCGTTGGATAAACAAACTCGGCGAATGGTGCTACTATCTCTTTACCGTTTCATCGGAATCGAATGAGGTAAAGAATGCCGACAACATCGTTGAATTTCTGAGAACCGTGGATTTCGAAGACGGATACAATCCCGGAACGCATCGCATACAAAAAGAAAGTCAAACAACAATCAGACTCTTTGCTCCGCTTGTCGATCGTGAAACATTTATGTTTTTGAAATCGTTGCCGGGAGCGATTTACGTTGATATGTTTTGCGGATACGAAAACAACGAACAGCTTTGGATCGGAGTAAATATTGCCGACGGAACATTTGTCAAGGACAAATCACAATTACAGGACTTTGAATGCACATTGATATTACCGAAAACATTCAATCACGAATTATGAAAAACTACGAACTGTACATAGAAAACAACTTGATCGAGTTGGACGATAAGTTTGATTTCTCGCTGATATTCAACTCATCCGTCTTCCAAGAAATAACGAGCGTCAAATCCAATCGTACGACAACAATAAAAATCCCGAAAACGATTGAGAATTTGAGGGCGATCGAGTTCAGCAATATACCGGAAAATATTACCGAGTTTCCGTATCAAAAAAAAGATGTTAAACTGTACAAAAACGGATTGCCGATAATTGAGGAAGGAAGAGGATACATTCTTGCAATATCCGATTATATCGAATTTTTCATCACATGGGGAGAGGGGTTTGATATAAAAAATTTGCAAAATTTGAAGTTAAGGGAATTGCAGGTTGATGAAAATGAAAGGTATGTTATGTGGGAGTACAATGATTTATCCCATACTGCTTCTGGCACTCTGTTATCCGAAGAAAACCGGAAATACGGATTTGCGTATGCCGACTTCGTCAATACAAGCGTAATGAATGCAAAGTTTTTGATAAATCATCCGTTTGTTTCATTCAAATGGATTATGGAAAAAGTATGCGAAGAATCGGAAATAAATATAATTATTCCTGATGATGAAAATATACAGGATCTTTACAACAAATTATATATTCCCGTTATCGAAAAAAATCCGGATTCGCTTGAGAACGGAGATCAGGAAGTTCAATTTAGTTTTAAGGTTAACGAAAAATTCGTGATAGCCCCGATAGGGGATCCGGAAATTAGTGATCCGAAAGGATATATCGTCGGAAATTCAATAGTTATTAAAGAGGATTGTTTGATCAGTTTCAGCGGAAAGGTTATCTATTTTTTTCTTGTCGCCTTTTGCAAATGGGTACATTTTAGAATATACAGAAACGGTGTATTGTTTTATTTTAAGGGGTATGATCATCCTACGAGTAATATTGATTATGAATTGCCGCTGGAATTAGACGAAGAAAGTTCGATTGAGTGCGAAAAAGACGACGTAATAACATTTCAATTGGAAGTAAGAAACGGAGGTTGGCCTTTTGGAAAAACCACTTGGAATCCGGTTGCAAAAACAGTTAATGGATATTTTACGCTTAACGTTAAACCCAAAGAAGTGAAACCCGGAAGCAAATACCCGATAATACCCAACCTTCCCGACATAACCGCTTTCGATATGCTGAATACGGTTATGGCTATGTTCGGATTATTTGCCGACTACACCCCAAACGGTATCCGACTTTATTCAATTGATGAAATTTACGCAAAAAAATTGCAGGCAAAGGACTGGACACACAAAGTAATCACCGGCAACAAAATAGATTCCGTCTCGTTCTCGTTCGGCGATTTTGCACAAATGAATCGCTTACGTTATCTGAAAGATGAAACGGTTGTAACAGATGCGGATTATTATTTTAATGTGGATAATGAAGCACTTGACGCCGAAAAAACACTCTATGAAATGAAATTTGCCGCAAGTGATGATTCCGTTTCGAACGGATTATATGATTTGTTACCGGAAGATATGCATCTGGCTTACTTCCCGATTTACACACCGGAAGGATTCGACAATAACGGAGATATTGTTAAAGATGAAAACGGACATCCTATTTTTAATTACGAAAAAATATCCAATCGGATTTGTAAGATGGAATTCATGAAAGTAAATGTATCCGAAAGGAAGGACGGTGTTGCTACTTTTTATGATATGAGTTTCATAGTCTTAATAGAAACTTACTATCACTATTATCAAAAAATAATCCGTCATCCGAAAGTAATTGAAGTCACATTGTTATTGACCGATTTGGATATTTTCACCCTCGATCTGATGACGCCGGTTTATCTCGAACAGACGGGAAACTATTATATAATCATTGATTTACAAATAAACGGGAACAATATCGCAAAAACAAAATTATTGCAAATGTAGGATAATCATTCCGAAAATATAATAAATAAATTTCTAAAAACAAACAATTATGCCGCAAAATCAAAACGATATAATATTAGATATCAAAGTAAAATACGAAGACGCCATAAAAAAAATTGCCGAACTCAATGCGAAGATTGAAGAAAACAAAAAAGTCCGGGAATCTTTGAAAAAAGCATTGCAAGCCGGCGCCATATCTCAAGAAGAGTATAACAAATCAATAGCGGCCGCCAATGCCGAAACGAATTACAACAAAGAA
This sequence comes from Candidatus Azobacteroides sp., assembly GCA_009778655.1. GTDB lineage: Bacteria > Bacteroidota > Bacteroidia > Bacteroidales > Azobacteroidaceae > Azobacteroides. The sequence continues at coordinate 7,310 of WRFZ01000165.1, read as the reverse complement.
GCAATTCAGGCGCTGAACAAAGAAATTCAGAATAATTTGAAAATAGAGCGGGAAAAAGAAGGCAGTTTAAACAGACTGCGCGCCGCTTTATCGAATGCAAACGAAAAATATGCGGCATTGAGCGACGAAGAGCGTAAAAACTCGGAAGAAGGGAAAAAACTGAAAAAAGAAATAGAAGACATAACGAAAAAACTGAAAGACGAAGAGGTCGGATTAGAAGGTTACGTAAAAGGAGTAAAACAAGGGATTCAAACGCTTATTGACGGTTTCGGATTGCTTCAATCCGCTGTCGACCTATCCGATACAGAAAATAAAAAACTTGCCGACACAATAAAAAACCTTCAAACCGTAATGGAATCGCTTGCAAGCTTAGAATCCGTTCTCAGCGCATTTAAAAAAGAAAGCGCCATGATGACCATGCTCCAAGACACGGCAACCAAAGCTTGGAGCGCTTCAACCAAAATAGCCACAGCGATAATGAAAGCGCTCGGAATAAGCACAACAACGACAAGCACGGCATTCAAAGTATTAAGAGGCGCAATCATTGCGACCGGTATAGGCGCATTGCTTGTGTTGGTCGGTGAATTAATCGCACATTGGGACGATTTGACAGGTTGGTTTAAAAAAGGAACCGACGGAATGAGCGCCTTCGGAAAGGCATTTGACAAAGTAAAAGAAGTGGCCATGGGCGTTTACGAGGTGATAAAAACATATATACTTACACCGTTCAGAACACTTGGAAAAATTTTAAGCGGAGATTTTAAAGGCGCTCTTACTGAAATGGCAAAAGGATTCGATGTCGTCGGCAATTACCAAAAAGGCGCTAACGAGCAAATGGTGAAAAACGCACAAAATGCACTGAAAAAAATAATTGATGCGAATAATAAAGCATTATCGAAAATATTGCTCGGAGAAACAGAAAAAATGTCCAAGACACTTGAAGTGGATAAAGCAAGAGGTATGAGCGCCGAAGACCTTTACAATCGCGAAACGGAAATACTTGATAAAAAAATAGCCGCATACCGGCTTGCACTCAATACGATTTCAGATCACGATTCAGACGCGTGGAAAGAAATGAATAAAAACCTCGAAGACGCAATGCAACAACAAGCCGTCGCAAAAGCAGCCAATGATAAACGAATTGCGGATGAATCAAAACAGCGTGCAAAAGACGCCGCACAAGCCGCGAAAGAACGCGCGGACAAAGAGCGTGAGGCAATCCGACAGGCGGAAGATGCCGCTTTGGCAATCGTCAAAGAGGGGATTGAAAAACAGCGTCAAACGATAAATCAACAATACGATCGGCAAATCGAAGATTTGAAAAGAAGGTTAGAGGAAGAAAAAAACCTTACCGATACGGCCCGCGAGGCAATCAACAAAACAATCATTGACATTGAAAGCAAACGTCAACAGGATTTGGACAAGCTTTCCGACGAAGAAATTAAAAAGCGTATCGAAAACGAAAACAAATTAATCGAACTGCAATTGCAGTCCGTCGCAAAAGGCGGTGAAGAAGAATATCAACTCCGCTTGCAGCAGTTGGAAAAACAGCAAGAGGCTGAATTAAGAAATACCGAACTGACCGAAGAAATGAAAGCGGCTATCCGGACCAAATACGAAACGCAGCAAAGCGATTTAGAGAAACAAAGGCAGGTAAAAACATTGGCCGACCAAAAGGCAGCCATAGAACTCGAATGGCGCCAACGCCTTGACGGAGTAATGAAAGGTTCAATCGAAGAATCAAACCTTAAATTGCAGCAAGCGCAGTCGGAATACGACAACCTGCTGAATATGGATGTCGAATCCAAAGCTGCTATGTTCGGGCAAGGCTTGGAAGCTGAAATCGCCTACACAAATGCCGTTCTTGATCAGAAAGAAAAGGTAAATCAAGCCGAGTTGAATAATCAGCAGGTGATTCAAGACAGTGCGGTAAAGCAAATAGAAATTGCCCGAACGGTTTCTTCCGCTTTTTCCGATATGCTCAGCACTTTCGCGGAAGAAAACGAAGCACTGGCGGCATTCGCAAAGGCTGTGGCATTATTTAACATAGGACTTGACATAGCAAAAGCAATAGCGGCGGTACCGGCAATGTCTGCAAAGGGAGACCCGTATACCTACGCAATACGGGTTGCTACGGCAATAGCTACCGTAATGGCAAGTATGGCCAAAGCAAAGCAGCTGTTATCAAAAGAAAAACAACCCAAAGCGCCCAAATTGGCAACGGGCGGTTTGGTCAGAGGAAGCGGCTCCGGAACATCCGACAGCATTACGGCAAACCTCTCAAGAGGCGAAAGCGTAATGACCGCATCCGCCACCGGAATGTTCGGCCCCGTCCTTTCCGCTCTCAATCAAATCGGAGGAGGCGTTCCCATCAATGTTGTAAATCAATCGCAACAGCAAATCGGCAAAGATATGTTAACGGAAGCATTCAGGGAAGCGTTACGGGATTTTCCAAACCCGGTTGTTTCCGTTGAAGAAATAAACAACACAAATAAACGTGTACAGGTGCAGGAAAGATTAAGCTATGAAAGTATATGAAGTCTTATTGATTTATAAACCGATGATTGACAATCTTAAAAATCTCAACATCGGTATTGATTACGCAAAGTATATTGATTTGTATAATGAATTTATTCGGCTGAAAAGCGAAGGGCATAAAATCACCTATATCGCCTCGCATCTTGCAACCGAATATGAGGTATCGGAGAGAATGGTGTATAATGTCGTTGATAAGTTCGAGAAGGAGATATAACTTAAGGATTCGGGATAAAAACAATATCTTCTCCATCCGGAGTCTCCCTCCCCGAAGTAAAACCATAAAACCTATATAGGTTAGCTATAACACTTATTTTATTATCTCTTGTTCTATAATATTTGGTCAAAATTTCATTAGAGTATTTCTTTTGTTCCGTTAAAATATAATATTGATCCAGAAAATTATATTTATCCTTAAATTCAAAAGACATACTGACATAACTTAATTTTTTTTCTTTAAACCCGTATCTGTATGCATGCCTATTCGTACTCCACTTACCCGGATATTTCTCACGTACTATAAAATACATTCCATTCATATCTATACCAATCATTTTTTCAGCACCGCCACCATATGTTCGACCCCAATACCTTTCGACATTATACAAATAACCTTCATACATCACGTCCAAGACATCATAATAATATGGCAAATGTTTCCTTACCTCCTCTATTGTTGAGCCAAATTCTAAAAACGGTTCAGGAATCGGGAATAATCCATATGTCTCTACATTCAAAATAACCGTGTCTAAATCATTATAAACTAAAATTTCCGTTCCCCCTATCATTCCGGCATAAATGTAAAGGCTGTTATCACGATAAAATACTTCTTTAACTATCAATGTATCAATAATTTCAAATTTAATATCTCCGTATTTTTCATCATTTTCAACAGGACACCTATTTACACCTTTTAATGCAGGTATTAAAATATTTCTATTTATTGGTCTGATTTTAATCGTAAACTCTCGATTTTCATCGGGATCATTATTTATGTGCTCGTCGGAACATGAAAAAAGAACAATAAAAAATAATGAAAAAAATAATAACCGTTTCATAATAATTTAATTTTTTTGCAAATATAAAAAACATTTCTGAAAAACGTCTTTATTTTCAACAAATAATTCAAAAACATGTTATAAAACATATAAAATTATTTGAGAAATGATAGTAATTTCACTATCTTTGCGGGGTCAAACAATAACACAAAATAAAGTATGAAAAATTATATAGTTAATGAAATAATCAAATTGATGGAAGCGGATGGTTGGTATAAAAGTTATACAAGAGGTGACCATAGGCAATTCAAACATCCGACAAAAAAAGGTAAAGTGACGGTCAACGGTAAATTAAGCGACACGTTAGACCGGTTTTTATTAAACAGTATTTGGAAACAGGCAGGGTGGAAATAACCATCCCGTAAAAAACAAAATAATCATGGAAAAAGTGAATGTATCTATCGGTTGGAGCGGTAAGAATTATTGTGCATCTGCTCAGGGAGATGATTTAAATGGAGTAATTGCTTCTACTCATCAAACAATCGAAGGAGTAAAGGATGAGTTTGAATCGGCGCTCCGGTTTCACATAGAAGGATGTTTACAAGATGGTGATATATTGCCCGAATGGCTTGTATCCGGGCAGTACGAATTAATCTATGTATTGGAAACATCGGCATTGCTGCATAGTTTGGACGGAATTCTTACCCGCTCTGCCATTGCTCGCATATCGGGTATAAATGAACGCCAAATCGGACACTATGCCTCAGGGTATAGAACGCCGCGTCCGCAACAAAGAGAAAAAATTATCAATGGAATACATGCGATCAGTCATGAATTGGCATCAGTTGTGTAGTTATTGTTTGACAGCATTATTTCACAACTTTTTCGGCCCGCTTCCAAAGAGCGGGCTTTTTTTACCGATTTATTTAGCAGTTTCAAAAATTATCCGCAATTTCCGGAAAGAAAATACAACTGACTTTTTGTTTGTAAATGTTAAATCTTTCCTTTTTTACAAAAATAATTACCGAATTATTTGAAAAATGATAAGAAATGTCTTATCTTTGTGCCGTAATTATAAATGATAGTAAAATGAAGTACACGGAATTTCACAGAAAGATTGAGAGAAACGGATGGAAGTACTCTCACGCCGAAGGAAGCCATTACTTTTACGTCAAAGAAGGCAAGCTGTCTGTTGGTGTTCCGTACCACGGAGCAAAAGAAATGGGAGAAGGTTTAAGAAGAAAAATAATCAGAGAGATGGCATTAAAATAACCCCATCTGCTAAAAACATAAATTTATGAAAACATTAAGAATCATTATTGAAAAAAGTTCCGATTATTATGATGCGTACGCCGAAAATTGCGAGGGAGTGTACGGCGCCGGAAATACGGTAGAAGAAGCGCAAAAAAATGTCTTAGAAGGGCTGAACCTGTTTATCAAGTACAACAGAGATAATTTACCTGAAATATTGCAGGCTGAATATGGTATCGAATATCATTTTGATGTACCTTCGTTTTTGAAACATTATTCAACTGTTTTTACAAAATCCGCCTTGCAGCGAATGACCGGTATTAATCAAACACAACTGACACATTACGTTTCAGGATTTCGTAAACCATCAAAAAAAACGATAAACAAATTAGATACAGCTATTCATAACTTATCAAAAGAATTGAGTGAGGTGCATTTCATTTGAAATCATCTATTGTTTCAATGACATACATCGCACGAGAATATTTTCATAAAAGCAAAAGTTGGAAGATATAAGTAAAAAAATACATGACACGGCTCGTTTGATAGCATGACGTATCTTTTGGTTTGACGACCGCCCCGGTTTGGATTCACTCCTTGCCGGGGTTTTTATTTGCAAAAAAACTCACTGAAAAACCTATTTCAGTAAAAAACCGATAATATTCTTGCTTTAATAAATTGATATTTAATCTATTATATATCATTACCGGTTATATATGATTGACAATGAATAATCGTAAGTTGTTGTTCTGCAATTGATTAATACAGCAAAATTTTTGCAGTAAGTTTTACATCATTCCTTCTTTAACAAATTCCGGTCTGAATACCTTTGCCGTAAAATCAAAACAATGATAAACGTAAACGGAATAATCGGAAACGATGACGGACAATACTCGCTTGTCAAACTCATTCGGGACGTCAAAAACGAACCCGACAACCAACCCCTGCATATCGTCATTTCATCGCCCGGCGGAGACGGCGAACTCGCATTGGACATGCACAACTATCTGCGCTCGCTCAACCGGCAAATCATCACCGAATGCAAAATACAATGCGCATCCGCCGCTTCCATCCTTTTTCTGGCCGGAGACAAACGAATCGCCGGATGTCCCGTCATGATACACAACCCGTGGACGCGCGTCGAAGGAGACGCGGAAGCGCTGGCTGCCGCATCCGGATGGATCGGCGACTTCGAAAAACGATGCGAAAAATTCTACTCCGACAAAACGGGACTCGATAAAGAAACAATTTCGAACCTCATGAAAAACGAAACGTATATCGGCCCGTCGGAGGCGGTATCGCTCGGTTTCGCCACCGAAGCGAAACAAACGGCAATGGCATTAATTCACTCGAACAATAATCAAAAAACAAAAAAAATGGGAATAAAAAAAAGAGGAGAAAACAAACTCCAAAAAATTCTCGCCATCCTCACGGGAGAGGATGAAACGGCCAACATGATGGACCTGACCGCCGCAAACGGCGACATCATCACCATTGACCGCGAAGAAGGAGAACCGCAGGTCGGCGATTCGGCAAGTCCCGACGGCTCATACGTCATGCCCGACGGCTCCACGATCGTGATCGTTGACGGCGTGATTACGGAGATAATCGAACCGGATACGTCGGATACGGAACTCACCCGATTGCGTCTCAAAATAGCGCAATTGAAAGAACAACTCGCAACGGCCCAAGCCAACGCCAAGACCGCGAAAGAAACGGCGCAACTCAATGCGATCAAAATCGCGGGCGGTACCGAATGGCTCGCCAGACAGTGTTCACACTACAAACCCTCCGGGCGTAAAGCCCAAATGACCGGGTTCACCGGTAACGGCGGACGTGAAAGCCGAACAGCCGAAAGACTTGCGGAATTGAAATCCAAAAGGCTTGCAAATATCTGATTTATAAACCGATAAAATTTTAAAAATATGGCAAGTACGGGACAACAATACATGGATCAATTTACGATCAGTAATCAGGGAATAACCGATTTGAGAGAGCTTCTGTTTCTCTCCATCCTGCAATTCGGTTCGATTAACGAAACAATGGACGTGATGACCGGAATCGTACCCGGTTCGCGACTCGGAGGCATCGGAGAAATGGAACCCATCGGGCTTCCCGCCAACGGATGCAATCCGCATTGGAACGCTTCAAAAATCGCCACAATCGAAAAACTGTGGGAACTCGGCGCCTACGAAGTAGCCGAAAAAATTTGTTATCTGGATTTGGAAGACACTTTGGTACAATTCGCCATGCGTACCGGAAGTAATCGGGCGGACCTCACGGGAACGGACTACATGGACGTTATCGTCGAACCGTTGCTCTCCAAAGCAATGGAAAAAATGATCTGGCGTCTCTTTTGGTTCGGAGACAAAGCCGCCGATAACATCTCGAACGGAGGACTCATCACGGAAGGAGTCAATCCGGATTTATTTAAAATTTGCGACGGACTGTTCAAACGCCTGTTCGACATAACGATTGCCAATCCTTTACAACGGGTCACCATCGCCGCCAATGCCGCTTCAAGCT
>WRFZ01000164.1 GCA_009778655.1 Candidatus Azobacteroides sp. | reverse complement strand
TGAAGGGATGGTATAATGCCAGAACGATTGGCGCTTCCTTGAGCTACAATTTCCAATCCGGCAAAAAAGTAAGCGATAAGAAAGTCGAAACCGGTGCGGCAGAAGAAAAAGCAAGGTTGAGATAAAAAATGAGGCTGTCATAAGAGTACCGTGTCATTGCGGGCATAGCGTAGCGAAGACCCGCAATCCCTTCATAATTTATATTTGATTTTCCGGGAGATGGCGGGTCAAGCCCGCCATTAATTTATAATTCATAATTTATAATTCATAATTAATTCAACGTTTCGGTAAATTAAACAAAAACTCCAAGCCTCCGTCCGGTTTGTTTTTGGCGACAATGGTTCCTTTGTGGAAAGAAATTGCATTTTTAACAATGGATAAGCCTAATCCGGAACCTCCCGTATCGCGGGTACGACCTTCACTGACCCGGTAAAAACGTTCAAACAACCGATTCAAGTGTTGCTCACCGGAAATGCCACGGCCCGTGTCGGAATATGAAAAATAGTAGAAGTCTTTATCTTCGTTGTATTTGTTTACGAAAATGTTTACATTGGCGCCGGCGTGACGAATCACATTGTCCGTCAGATTACGAAAGATGGAATAAAGCAGGTTATGATTTCCTCTTACAATGACGTTTTCCGTGTTCCACTCCATCCGGATATTTTTTTCCTGCAATTGAATTTCTAAATCCTTTCGAAGATTTTCGAGTAATTCGCTGATAGAAACCGATTCTAATTTAAATGATTGCGGCGCTTCTTCCATTCCGGTGAGTAAGCCCATGTCTTGAATGATTTCCGAAAGCGCCAATACTTGATTATAAGCCCTCTCGATGAAGTATTGTTTTTTCTCCGGATCCAACGGATGTTCCAATATGGTTTCAAGGCATCCGCGAATCCCGGTTACCGGCGTTCGCAATTCATGCGTGATATTTCCGGTCATCTCTTGTTTCATGCGGCGTGTCGCCTCTTTTTTGGTTATATCGTTCAAGGTAATCTCGAAGCTTCGGTCATCAAATCTGTTGAGTCGCACGGCAAACGTTTTCCCCTGTTTATTAATCTGAGTTTCAAAATAGTTTTCTTGTTTTTCCGACCGGGATAAGAAAGAAATCACTTTTACAAAGGCCGGATCGGTGAATATTACGGCCGGGTTGCTGTTCGCTTCGTCAATGATAATATTTAAGTATTGAATAAACAAACCGTTATAAAATTCTACGGTTTTATCGGAAGAGAAAAAACACAGGCCTTCTTCCGAAATAAGAACGTGTTGCAGGAGTTTCTCACGTTCCAAATCAATTTCTTTTTTACTTTCTTTCAGATTACGATAGTTTTCGATAATTTCAGCGCCGATTTCACCCAATTCGTCTTGAGGGAAATGAATTTGCGTATGCAAATTTCCCTGTTCCGCCGCTTTTGCAAAATCGCGGAGGCTGCGTATAGATAGGCCGAAACGACTTGCCACCGCATTAATTATTAATAATATAACAATAAACAGCGCAAGAATATAATACAGGAAAAGATTATCCGGTTTCAGAATCTGTCGGACTTGAATATCGTAAGGCAAAGCGACACGCACATAATATAAAGTAAACTGTTTAGCGTAGTACAAATATTTTTTTTCGTTAGAGGCGGAAACTCGGATATCGCTTCCTTTACCTGTTTTCCGAGCGGCTATAATTTCCGCGCGACCGGAATGATTTTCCATCTTTTTAATATCCGAAATTTTATTATCATAGAATACATTTCCCTGCCGGTCAATCAAAGTCAGCCGAAAATTAGACGGGAATAACTGAACTAAACTGTCAATCATGGATAAATTATTCGGATGTTTTTCCAGCATCACGTTAACTATATCGGCATAATTGTCCAATTTATCTTCCAAGGCGGAAGTTTTGTACTCTTTTTCGCGCGTTTGTTCCAAGAAAACGATTCCAACGGTAAACAAGGCAAAAATAACGACAAAACAGAGGAACAGTTTTTGTTTATAATTTGTTTTCATACCTGTTATTACTTTATTTGGAAGGATTAAATCGGTAACCGAATCCGGCGCGGTTGGAAATAAGCGACGCTTTGTTTCCTAATTTTTTACGTAAACGGGTGATATGCACATCCACCGTGCGTTCGGTAATATACGGCGTGTCTTTCCATATTCGGTCAATAATTTCGTTGCGCGAAAAAATCCTTTCTTTATTTTCCGATAAAAGCACAATGATTTCAAATTCCGTTTTCGTCAGCGGAATTTTTTCTTCTCCTATAATTAATTCTTTCAATTCCAAATCAATCCGCAAATCGTCAAAGACTAATTTGTTTTTTGATTTTTCGACCGGTTGTTCGCTTCGTTTCAATACGGCTTTCACCCGGGCAACCACTTCTTTTATTGAAAAAGGTTTTGAAATGTAATCGTCGCCGCCTACGGAGAACCCGGTCAGCATATCATTTTCCGTGTCTTTTGCCGTAAGGAAAATAATAGGGATTTTGTTTTTCCTTTGCCGCAAGAGTTCAGCTAATTTATAACCCGACATCCCGCTCATCATTACATCCAAAAGGATAAGCGAATGGTCGGGCGAAAGCCGGTTCAAAGCTTCTTCCGACGAATGAGCGCAATTCACTTCGTAACCTTCGTTAGTCAAGTTAAATTCGAGAATTTCGCATATAACCGCTTCATCGTCAACAACGAGAATTTTTTTCGGTAAATCGTGATGATCGGAGTAAGTCATAGGTATATATATAATGAAAAAATCGGTTTATATTACTGCTTTTCCGCCGTGTTTCAAAACTTTGGCATCAACATAAAAAACAATCTCTTCCACGATATTACCGCAGTGATCTCCGATTCGTTCCAATTTGCGAATAACTAAAACGGTTTTCAATCCGCAACGAATCTGTGCTGGATTTTGTTTCATATATTCTGCTAAAATGTTGATTGCTTGATGATAAAGGGTATCCACTTCATCGTCTTTCGCCAGAATTTTCCCGGAAATCCGGGTATTTTCCGATTCGAGAACGACAAAGCTGTCCGATAACATGGAAATAAGCGTATCGAACATTTTTTCCATTTGCAATTCTTCGATTAATGCGGGATCCATTGTGTTGCATTCTTCTTCGATGATGTGGCGAGCGACTCCTTCGGCAAAATCGCCGATTCGTTCAAGCGTTATGCTTATTTTAATCAGCGAGAGAACCAATCGTAAGTCAACGGCTACGGGACTGTATAAGGCAATATAGTTTTCGCAATCGCTGTCTATTTTCAATTCGAAAGCATCTACGCGTTTTTCCCGACTGACGATTTCCCGAGCCACTTCAACATCTCCATTTAAAAAAGATTGTTTGGCTTTTTCGAGTTGAGATAAAACCAATTTCCACATTTCGCTCACTTCTTCTTTGAGCGTCTGCAATTCTTCTTCTGTATATTTCATATTCTTTCCGTCTGTTTATCCGAATCTTCCGGTGATGTAATTCTGCGTTTGTTCTTTATCGGGATTTAAAAACATTTTTTTTGTATCGCTGCATTCAATCAATTCACCCAACATAAAGAAGCCGGTTTTATCGCTGACGCGGGCCGCTTGCTGCATATTGTGCGTGACGATAACAATCGTATAATTCTTCTTCAATGAGTAGATTAATTCCTCTATTTTTGAAGTTGAAATCGGGTCGAGCGCCGAAGCCGGTTCGTCCATCAGTAAAATAGAAGGCGAAATAGCCAAAGCGCGAGCGATACAAAGTCGTTGTTGTTGGCCGCCGGATAGTTCAAATGCCGACTTTTTCAATTTGTCTTTCACTTCTTCCCAAAGAGCGGCCGCTTTCAGTGATTCTTCTACTCGTTGAGAAATAAACGATTTGTTTCGAATATCATTTACTCGTAAGCCGTAGGCTACATTTTCAAAGATGGTTTTCGGAAACGGATTGGGTTTTTGAAATACCATCCCCACTTTTTTACGTAAATCATCCACTTGAATGGATTTTCCGTAAATATTCTCTCCGTCAATCAAGCATTCGCCCGTCAAGCGCGTATCATCAATCAAATCGTTCATCCGGTTGAAAAGCCTCAAGAAAGTGGATTTTCCGCAACCCGAAGGACCGATGAGCGCTGTCACTGTGTGGGGTTCCATGGTCAAGCTGATATTTTTGAGCGCATGAAAACTCCCGTAATAAAAGTCAATGTTCTTCGCTTCAATCATAATTTTGATTTGCGCAAAATTACCTTGTATATATTACGAAAAGAATACGAGATTGTTACGAATTTGTTAAGATTAAAACATTCACTCCAAATACAGATAATCGTAATGGATGACCGGCTTATTTCCTTTTTTCCCGATTAACTCCCGCGTTTTTTTACTGTCATAACTTACTTTTCCGACGCCGATCGGCAATCCTTTTTCATCCAAAATACGAACGATATCGTCTTTTTCAAATTCACCTTCTACGGCAATGATTCCGACCGGAAGAAGCGAATTTGCTTTCTCGCCCGACAAAGCTTTGGCTGCGTTGGCGTTGATGTGAATTTCACCTTTAGCGAAGCTGTCGGAATGGGCAATCCATTTTTTGATTCCCGATGAGGCTTTCTGCGAAGGGAGAAAACGTGAACAAATCACATCGGATTTATTTTCAACCAATTGCTTGAGAATATTCTCGGTTTTTCCGTTGGCGATAATGACTTCAATACCTTCCTTTGCGGCTTTCCGAGCGATTCGATATTTAGTGATCATTCCTCCCCGTCCGAAAGCGGATTTGGTTACTTGAATATAAGCGCTGATATCTTTGTCTATATCAATTTCCCGGATAACTTCCGGTCCCGAATGTCCGGGTTTTCCGTTGTAGATGCCGTCAACATTACTTAAAATGATCAAGGCTTCGGCATTCATCATGGCGGCAATCATTCCCGAAAGTTCGTCATTATCGGTGAACATCAGTTCGGTGACGGCAATCGTGTCGTTTTCATTCATAATCGGGATTACTTTATTTTCCAACATAACGCTCACGCAATTTTTCTGATTGAGATAATGACGGCGTGTACCCAAACTTTCTTTGGTCGTGAGCACTTGGCCGCAAGCAATGCCGTGTTCTTTGAAAAAATCGTAATAACGGTTTATCAATTTGGCTTGCCCTACAGCCGAATACAATTGGCGAGCGGATACGTTATCTAATTTTCCTTTGACTTGCACTTCGCTTCGTCCCGAAGCAACGGCTCCGGAAGAAATGAGAATGATTTCCAAGCCGTTTCTATGAAGTTCGGCAATTTGGTCAACCAACGACGACATCCGGGTAATATCCAATGTTCCGTCTTTTCGAGTCAGTACGTTACTTCCGATTTTTAGAGCGATTCGTTTCAACCGATACATTTTTAACATTTATATTATAGATTAATTCTCAAGTAATTAAATTAAAAAGATCAAGTAATGTATAAAGTTTCCTCAAATTTATTTGCATAATTGAATTATAAACTCTACATTTGCATCTGTATCAAGCGTGATACAGTAATTTTAAAGGTTAGTAATTAAAGCCGCATTTTGTCGATTGGAAAACTCATCAGAAAAAAAAGTTATTCCGAGACAAATTTTGCCGTGAATGGCGGGCCGCAGCCTTTGGCCAAGTTTTTATACTCAGCGGATTACAAACACGGTGAAATTCTCAAATCTTGTCATTAGGAGTTTCTATCATATCCACGGTGCGGCTTTTTTTATTGTTTATAACCTACCGTTTGCGCCAATAAAACTTCCTGTTTTTCATTCAATCCCAACAAATCGTGAACTTCCTCCTTTTTGACGGAGCCTCGCACTACGCTTATTAAGTCTTCCGAAGCACAGAAAAGATAAATGTTTTGGGCAATAAATCCGCAATCCGTTAAAGCGGCATCGCGATTGGACGCTTTATCCAAATTGGCGACAAATACAAAATTGAGCGGAGCGACTTCCACAAAAGGCTGTACTCCGGTTTTCGCCCGATAATCACCCTGTATTTTCAGAATCAGTTGTTGATTCTTGGCATCGTAGAAATAAACGCCGGTTTTCAAGAAAACATACAAGTCTATTTCCTGTCGGTCTTGCGAAGACGGTACCGTTCGTTTCGTCTCGCGGTTAAATCCGTAAGCAGCCCATAACAAATCGGATAGAGTCTGCATACTTAATTCTTTATCTGAAAAATCCCGATTGCTTTGACGTTCATTCAAAGCATCCATCAGCGGCTTTCCGCCGGTTCTGTTCGGTGAAGGCAACTGAATATCCTGAGCGAAACAGGATACGCTTCCAAGGGTTAATAACCCGATAATAATTAATTTGTTCATAATTTTATAATTTTTTGATTAAGAATTTTGAAATTCCATTGATATTTCCATGCAAAAAAAGCAAGAGTAATCATTCCTATAATTATAAGGCTGATCGTTTCCTTGACGGGTACAATATGAAGTTCTTCGAATACGGCATCTGTTTGAAGTGCAGAGGCATAATTCGTAACGAACAAAGATAAGAATACATTGTTTGCGGCATGCATTCCCATCGCTAATTCAATGCCGTCGTCCAATACCGATACCAACCCGAACAATAATCCGAAAAAGACGTATTGCGACATTGATACCCAAAATCCGAATTCTTTTACTTCCGGATTAGCGCTATGCGTTAATCCGAATAACAATCCGGGAATAAGAATGGCCAACCAACGGTTTTTCGTCCATCCGGCAAATCCTTGCGAAAGATATCCCCTGAAAAAAAACTCTTCGGAGGTGGTTTGGATCGGGATCAGTATAACAGAAATGAGTAATAAAGGAATAAATGCTAAAAGATTGAATTGCAAACGGTAATTTTCCGGATTCATCATATAATCTCCCCAATAATAGATGGCCATCAAAAAGCTCCATACGGCCGCTCCGGTCAAGCAACGCTTGATTCGCACTTTTTGCGTACCATTGACGGTTTCCGCAAATGATCTTTTGTGTAATACTTTGATTAACAGAATTGTAATAAGTAAAAATACAACCGGAATAAGCATAAATAAAAATAAGGATACGTTTTTTGAGATGCCGAATGCGGTTAAATCTGTAAGATTTTTAGGATTCGAGACAAAAGCTCCGCCACTTGTAATGACTTTATATATCATTACGCTTGCCAAGGGGATCGCGCCGAGAATTTGTCCGCCGAAGAAAGCGGCCAAAACGACTATCAAATATTTCCAAAATTGATTTTGTTGATCAAGAGACCGTTCTAAAAATTGCATATTATCCTAAAGTCATTAAAAATTTCACAAAATTACGTTTTTTTATCGGATTACCGGTTTTGATAATGAAATATTATTTCCGGGTATCGAAAAAAAATCCGCAGATGCAAATGATAACCCGTTTGTCGCTTATATCAATTAGGGTAAGAATCACAAAACAAATCGGCTGTTTCAATGTCGAAAAATTCCGCCAAACGGAAAATGACAGACTTTTGAGGCAATTGTTTTGTTTGGTTGACTCTTTTTGATAGCATATTGGAAAACTTTGTATTTTTTTTGTTGTTTTTTATTGTGTGTTTCATTTTTATTGTTTACCTTTGTCGTGTGTTTCATATTATGAAATATTAATTATTATGAAATATTATTATATAATAATTTACATATTTATTATAAATTGAATAATATATGAAAAACCGGCAAAACACATTCGTTACATTTTTAGATTTATTAAAGGTAAAACATACCAATGATTTTTCAAACCGATATTTCAACGAGCATCCGCACAAGTACAATTTGTTCGGACTTTCCAAAATGTTGTCCGATTATGGGATTGAGAATGTTGGAACCCGAATTGCAGACAAGGAAAAAGACCTTTTTAATATCGAATGTCCTTTTATTGCTCATTACGGCAGTGATTTTGTTGCGGTAGATAAAGTGGAACCCGATAACGTTCACTGTTTTTGGAACGGTAAAAAAATAACCATTCCCGTTTCGCAATTTATCCGAGGATGGTCGGGCGTTATTCTTTTAGCCGAAACTACGCCCGATTCCGGAGAACCGGATTATCCGGAACATCGAAAAAAAGAACGGTTCAACATTGCTCAGAAATCAATCTTAATTTCAGCCGGAGTTCTGATTTTTGGTTTGGCTTATATCAGTAATTCTTTGTTTACCGATTTAGGAATCAATCTTCTTTTAATAATCAATTTGATAGGCGTTTATATCGGATACTTATTGGTATTGAAACAGATGCATATTGGCAGTCAATATGCCGATAAAATATGTTCGTTGTTCAGCAAAAGCGATTGTAACAATGTGTTGGAATCGGAAGCGGCCAAATTGTGGGGCGTTTTCGGCTGGAGCGAAATCGGATTGGGCTATTTCTCCGCTAATGTCTTATTGTTACTCTTTTTACCGCATACGGTTTCTCTTTTAGCTGTAATCAATATTTTCACGCTTCCTTACAGTTTCTGGAGCGTATGGTATCAGAAAGTGAAAGCTCGGCAATGGTGTCCGCTTTGCTTGATTGTACAGATTTTATTGTGGACTGTTTTCATTCTCGACTGTATATTCGGATACATTCGGACGCCGGAACTTTATTCTGCTATTATTCTAAAGGATATTTTATTAATAGGTTGTACGTATGCCGTTTTAATTTTCGGCTTCAATCTTTTAATCCCAACCCTTAGTAGAGGAAATGAGATTGAAAAGGTGAAACAGGAAATCAATTCCATCAAAGCCAATGAAGAAGTTTTCAAAACATTGCTCAGCCGGCAACCGGTTTATGAAGTGAGCAAAGCCGATTCGCAAATTCTTTTCGGGAATCCGGACGCTTTGTTGAAAATAACCGTTCTCACCAATCCTTTTTGCAATCCGTGTGCAAAAATGCACAAAAGAGTGGAAAAAATACTGAAAGATACCAAGCGGAATATTTGTATTCAATATATTTTTTCTTCCTTCAGTCCCGATTTGGAATTTGCCAATAAACAGTTGATTGCTGCTTATTTGGAAAACGAACAAAGCGAATTTGAACGTATTATTGCCGATTGGTTCGAAAAAGGCAAACCGTTAAAAGAAGCGTTTTTCAATGACTTGCATTTGAATATGAATAATCCGGAGATTGAAACCGAGTTTCAAAAGCATGAAGCGTGGAGAGAAAAAACGCAGTTACGAGCAACGCCTACGATTTTGGTGAACGGATACAAGTTGCCGGATAATTATAAAATTGAGGATTTAAAATATTTTGAAAGATCAAAGATCAAAGATTGAAAAAAACAGACAAAGGTATAAAGACGTGTTTAAATGTCTTTTTTATCTGTTTCTATCTTCTTAATTCTATAAATCTTTTGTCGTAAAATAAAAATGAATTTAATGTTGATGTTAAATAATCCTTGCCGTGTTGCAGGCAGGGAGCAGTCGTCCGATCAACGATTGTAAAAAGCAACAAAAACGTGTTAATTATTTTTAGTTATTAAATTTTAAACTGTTTTTTTGTATGAAAAAGATTAATTTAAGAGGGATTTCTGAAATCCTAAGCGAAGAAGAGCTCAAGAATGTCTTGGGAGGTAGTGGTGTTACGTGCAGTACTGGTGCATGTAACAAGATTACTCTGTGTTACTATGGCGATATAGAGGGTTCTTGTCGACCCGACGACAACAATAAGAGTTGTACTTGCCAAAAGAGGAGCATCTGATTGATTAGAAGATGTTCTCATTTTTTTAATTATGCGAACATCTTCTATTTTCTATTGTTAATTCTTTATATGTTTTATTCGGCATATTATTTTTATTTTTGATACCCAACAACATACTTCATAATAATTGTACAATTACAATCATGCGAAAAAGGAAGTTATTTTTATTGTCGGTATTTTTCATACCCGTTTTAATAGGCGCCTATCCTTGTTTTACAAATCATTCGCAGGAAAGAGATACAAATGTTGTTCGCCTAAACTTTGGGAAAAATGAATATGAAGAACTGATATTAACAATCAGATGTGGTCCGGACAGTTTTTTTCGTTTTTCAGGCTTATTAAATGATAATTCGTGGATATTTGAGTATCCTCGGAGTTTATATGAAAAATGTACTTCTTTTCGTTTTTTTATACCTACTCATAATGACACAATTCTGCATAGTATATCTTTTAGGCAAATCATCGACAATGATACGTTAACGGCACGGCAATATGTGTTCGACGATGTTGATATTGCTATTATTAATGCCGGCCTAAAAATAGAAACAAGGACGATTTCGGATATGAACCCGGTGGAGTTGGATGATGTTTATTTTTTGAACGATATAACCGACAAAGAATATTTATCATCCGTTGAATCGGCCGCTAATCGCTTTTTTATTACGGATGTTCTGGATGAGGATTATGATGAGATAATTAATCAATTTGAAAAAACTGTGCAAAAATATCCTAATTCTCATTCATTGATAAGCAAGTTGTACGGCTTGAAAAGACAATATCACGTAAAAGATAATATACAAAAAATTTACGATAATTTTTCCGACAAACAAAAACAATCCTATTACGGCATAGGAATACAGGAGTTCTTGTCTGATACTGTTTCTTATTTTAGAAACACCTTGTTGCCTGCGTGGGATACCGAAAAGCAGGAACCGATAATAAAAGATTTTTCAAAGATAAATTTGGTTATATTTTCCGCATCATGGTGTAAGCCCTGTATTGCCGAAATTCCGCTTTTAAAAAAGATTGCCGAAGAATTGGGAAATAAAGTTGCAATGGTTTACATTTCGATGGACGAAACGACTACGGTTGGTGCTTGGAAAAAGTTGATGATTGACAAGGAAATCACTTGGCGCAGCGTATTGGCAGCATACAATTTAGAAGAAATAAAGCAACAATTTTTCAATTATCCCGGTTTTCCAACGGTATTAATGGTTTATCCTGACGGTAAGTATGAGGAAATAGAAGTGCGATACGATGCGGATTTAAAAAAATTGTATAAAATTGCGGGTAAGCAATAATATAAATTTCAAAATGAATACGGATTTATGCAGATATGAAACCAGACAAAATAGCTTTCATCATTGTTTTTTTAGGTGATTACCCATGGTATTTCCCCTATTTCCTTCATTCCTGCCGGTACAACCCAACTGTTGATTTTCTTATTTTTACGGACAACACGGATGCAAAACTTGATTTACCTGTCAATGTAAAAGTCATTCCCTATTCGATTGAACATTTTAAAGCTGATGCCATTAAAGCATTAGGGTTTGAGGTCGCAGTAGAATCGGGATATAAATTATGCGATTTCAGACCGGCTTTCGGATATATTTTTTATGATTATATCAAAGATTATGATTTTTGGGGTTATTGCGATATAGATGTTATTTTCGGGAATATCCGTGCGTTTATGACTGATGAGTTGTTGGATGAATACGATATTATCAGCGCCCGTCACGACTATCTGACCGGCTGTTTCGCTTTGTATCGGAACAATACGGAAATGCGGGAATTATTCATGCAAAGCAGAGATTACAAAAAGGTCTTTACCGAACCTCGTAATTTTTATTTCGACGAAACCAATTTTGCTTTCAAAGCATTCGGAAAAGGTGTGCATTACAGCCAAATCCGAACGGAAGTGGAAAGTATGACGCATGTCGTGCGGCGATTGCAGGAAGAAAACAAACTGAAAGCCTATTTTGAATTTCAAATCGTGGAAGGTTTTGCCGGTAATATGCTGTGGAATAAAGGAACGTTGATTTACCGGAAACAATTTGAAGCCATGCTTTATCATTTGGTGCGATTTAAACTAAAATATTCGGAACCGATTGATTTACATAAAATAATTCCCGATAAATTTCGAATCGGGAAGAAGAAAATATATGGAATTAAAAATAGCGATGAATTATGAAATATGTAGGCAAATTATTACCGACACCACTTATCTTGAATGAAAAGCGTTGGTATTTTCTCTCTATATTTTATGCAAGAGAAAGTTGGATTACACTTATTACTCAAATTATTCGTTATTATCAAAAGCGTCCCAATCAATTTTGTAATTGCTTACTTTCTTTTTCTGAAGATAATATAAATGTAACTTTTGTTTCACTTTTAAATGCCGACAATTATCTCTACGATATTCAAAACCATTTTCAATTGTTTGTCAATCAAAATCCTTCTGTCGAGAAAAATAAACTTTCTTTTGATAAAACCGTTTGGGGTAATTTTCCGAATAACTCATTAACTTGGAATAAATTTATATTACCGGATTATTCGGAGCAATGCATTTGCTTTCATCAACAGACCACCGATTTAATTTTGAAATTAACCGGAGATGATTTTTCAGCAGATTCCATTTTATCTCTTGGTATTTATTTGTTAACAAAAGGATTATCTTGTATAGATGGCGACAAGCAAAAAAATGTCTTATCGCAAACCCTTCATGAGATATCTGTTGATATTGAAATTAATATCATTAATGAACTGATTAAAGATAAAATAGATATCGAAGAAATCAGTGAAACTATAGAATCCTATATAAATGAGAACGTAAACGAATATTCGCCGGAATTAATAAAGTGGTTAAACGGAGCAAAAGTTTTACTCAAGTTCCACGATTATCAATACTTTTGCGCATCCATTTGTAAAATTCTTGGTTTAAATACTTTACAACAATTAATGATACTGAAATTAATGAATATTCGGTATAACAGACAATAAGATTCACCGGAAAAGATTAAAAAATTTGTAATCATGGATAAAATCAAAAAACGGTCCGTACTTTTCTGTATTGAGACACTAACCGGTGGAGGAGCTGAAAAATTGTTAATTGATATTTTGCATAGAATCAATTATGAATACTTTGATATAGATTTGTGTGTATTAAAAAATGTCGGAGTATATTTTAATGATATTCCCGATTCCGTAAAATATTTTATTTATGAAGACGCTCTCTCTTTACCATCCAAAAACTATGATGTTGAAGTTGCTTTTTTAGAAGGAGAATCAACGAAATTTATTGCGTTACGTCAGACCGACGCCATTAAAATTGCATGGGTACATAGTGATTTATATACCGTACATTGGACAGGATCTTCATATTATGACATTCATGAAGAAACATTATGTTATAATATGGTGGATCGTATTATATTTGTTTCACACTCAACCATGCAACAATTTGAGAGGTTGTTTCCGAAAGTTACGACAAAAAAACAGGTTATATATAATTTATTGAATAAAAAAAATATTATACAAAAATCCAAGCTCAAAGTAATCCCATGTAAAAAAAAGGAAAAGCTGACGTTATGCAGTATCGGACGCCTAACGCCTATAAAGGGCTACACTCGCTTAATCCCAATTCTAAATAGACTAAAAAATGATGGATTCGACTTCTGTTTTTGGATTATAGGCGAAGGAGAACTGCATAATCTAGTTCAAAATCTCATAAAAGAGTTTAATTTGGAGGATGCTGTTTATCTGTTGGGGTTTCAAAAAAATCCTTATCCATGGCTCCGGGCATCGGATGTTTTTGTATCGGTTTCTTTTGCCGAAGGATTTTCTCTTGTTGTCGGTGAAGCTTTGTGTTTAGGCAAACCGATTGTTGCAACGAGAGTTTCAGGGGTAACGGATTTATTGGCTCACGGGAAATATGGGATATTGGTTGATACGGATGATGACGCCGTTTACAACGGTTTAAAAGAAATGATAAGTAATGAATCGTTAAGAACTTTGTATGCCCGTAAAGCTAAGAACGGCTCAAGGACGAACTTTTTTAATATTCAAAAAAATCTGAATAAAATAAATAACCTGTTGTATCATACCTTATCAGCAAAAACACCCGTGGAAAGAATTATTCAAAATCTCATGATTGACAATACCGTTAACAATGATCTCGGATTGCTGTACGGAAAAATGGGAAAGGTAATCTTCTTTTTCCACTATTATCAATTTACAGGTAACGATTTATATGAAAATTATGCCATGCAGTTAATCGAGGAAATCAGATACATGATCAACTATAATATTCCGGTTTATTATGAAAATGGGTTGGCAGGCATAGGAACCGGATTTGAATATCTGGCACAGAACCGGTTTATTGATAACAACACCAATGATATTTTGGCAGAATGTGATGATTTAATTTATAAGGCTACATTTGATACTCCCGTTTCAAATTTCAGCCTTCTTAACGGATACATGGGATTGGCGCGTTATTGGACATTTCGATTACAGAATAATACCAATATAATGCAAAATGATAAAAATACATTAATAGTAGAAGCTTTGGATCATATTTTACAGATTGTTGATTCAAATATTCCGGAAAATGTATCGGATAATGAAATTACGGACATTTACCGTTCTTTGTACGACATGAAACAGTTTCCACAGTATTCTGCTTACGTGGAAAAAATTTTGGACAGAAAAAATATAAAATATCGGATAGAAAAAATTTCCCTAAAATTCGGCTACTTGGAAGGTGAAACAGGAAAATATATTAGGGAACAGTTAAATTCGAAATATTTCGGTTCATCAATAATTTTTCATCCCGAAGATATTAAGATCAATTTAGAAAGTAAGCCTTCTCTGCTCAATGGAATCATTACCGAAGGTTTGTTTTTGTTATTTTTGCAAAATCACAACCGGCAATGGATTAATTTATTGTAATGTCGAAATTTATATAAATAAAAAATATGTCTATAGAATATAATCGCACATATAAAGAATGAACTTTCCCTACTACCCCCAACTCGACGCCATGGACTGCGGCCCCGCTTGTCTGCGCATGATTGCCAAGTACCACGGACGTACCGTTTCGCTGGATTACCTGCGTGAAAAATCGCAATACGGGAAAACGGGAGTCTCGTTGCTGGGGGTGGCGGAAGCTGCCGAGAGCATTGGATTTCGAGCAGTCGGAGCAAAACTTACCATGGAACAACTGATGAACGATGCGTTGTTGCCCGCCGTTATTCATTGGAATCAAGGGCATTTTGTGGTGCTGTATAAAATCAATAAGCAAAGGAGATGGCGAATTAAAAATGACGAGAATAAGTTCTATATCGCCGATCCTGCGGCAGGATTGATAACGCTCGACCGGGAAGAATTTGAAAAACATTGGGTTTCTACGACCGAAAAAGATAAGGGAAAGGGAATCGCGCTTTTGCTGGAACCGACTCCCCGTTTCAAAGAAACGGATTTCTGGTCGGGAGAAGAAGAAAAACCGGCCGCCTTGAATTGGAGTTTTTTGTTCGGCTATTTGAATGAAAATAAATCCTTTGTTTTTCAACTCTTTATCGGCATCCTTATTGGCAGCGTATTGCAACTGATATTTCCCTACCTTACTCAAAGCATTGTTGATATGGGGATCAACACTCAAAATCTCAATTTTATTCAAATTGTGTTGGCGGCGCAATTGATGCTGCTTTTTTCCCAAACCGTCGTGGAATTTATTCGAAGCCGTATTTTGCTTTATGTTAGTACCCGGATTAATCTTTCGCTGTTGTCGGGATTCTGGACCAAACTCCTGCGGCTTCCGATGCAGTTTTTCGACAGTAAACATCCGGGCGATATTATCCAACGGGTCGGCGATCATCACCGTATCGAAAGCTTTCTCACCGGAACTTCCCTTAACACTTTTTTCAGTCTTATCAATCTTATTCTTTTTTCTGTCGTCCTGTTGAATTACAATGTAACCGTTTTTGTCATCTTTGCGGTCGGCAGCGTACTGTATGTATTCTGGATCCGTATCTTTCTCAAATACAGACGACAATTGGATTATAAAAGTTTCGATATTTCTTCCCGCGAAAACAACGCCACCATGCAACTGATTTATGGTATGCAGGAGATCAAACTCAACAATGCGGAAAGCACCTACCGTTGGGCTTGGGAAGGACTTCAAGCGCGTCTGTTCAAGTTGAGTTTTACCCGATTGTCGTTGAATCAATATCAACAAATCGGCGCTTTTTTTATTAATCAAGGTAAAAATATTCTGATCACTTTTATCACGGCAAGCTTGGTCATCGAAGGGAAACTGACTTTGGGCGCCATGCTCGCCGTTCAATACATTATCGGCCAATTAAATGCTCCGGTGGAACAATTCATCGGATTTACTCAACAGGCGCAGGATGCCAAAATCAGTTTGGAGCGTTTGAACGACATTCATTCTTTGGAAGATGAAGAACCTTTGCATAAACAATTCAATCATTATCTCCCCGCGCAACAATCCATCCGAATCAAAAATCTTTCGTTTACTTATCCGGGCGCCGGTAACGAGCTGGTATTGAAAAATATCAATATCGTGATTCCCGAAGGAAAAGTAACCGCCGTCGTGGGGATGAGCGGAAGCGGTAAAACCACTTTGGTTAAATTGTTATTACGGTTTTACGATTCGTATAAAGGAGATATTTATATCGGCAATGCCAATTTCAAAACCATCAGTCCCAAATTTTGGCGAAGCGTGAGCGGCAGCGTGATGCAGGAAAGTTTTATTTTCAATGCAACGATTCATAAAAACATTACCGTTACCGATGAGCAAGTGAATACGGAACAATTGATGCATGCCTGTGAAATCGCCAATATTTTGCCGTTTATCGAATCGTTACCCTTGGGTTTTTATACCCGATTAGGAGCCGAGGGAACGGGAATCAGCGGCGGACAAAAACAGCGCATCGCCATTGCGCGAGCCGTTTATAAAAATCCGAAATTCCTCTTTTTCGACGAAGCCACCAATTCGTTGGATGCAAGCAACGAGAAAGTGATTTTGGAAAACCTGCAAAGTTTTTTTGAAGACAAAACGGTGGTCGTGGTGGCGCATCGGCTGAGTACGGTAAAAAATGCCGATCATATTTTGGTCATGGACAACGGCGAAATCGCGGAAGAAGGGACGCATTCGGAACTTATCGCTCTGAAGGGAAAATATTACGAACTGGTAAAAAATCAATTGGAACTTGGAAACTGAACCTGTTATACGGCAATCGGATGAAACAAAAGTTCTTCTGAAAAACACCTTTTCCGACTACGGGGGTGAAGTGGAAGAGATTATATCTCAACGTCCGCCTTGGATTATTCGTTGGGGAACGCTTTGTTTTTTCTTCTTTCTGTTGATTACGGGCGTTATTTGTTGGATTATCAAATATCCGGACATTGTCACGGCAGAAGCGACTTTGACTTCTGTTAACGCTCCCAAACCGGTCGTAACAACTATCAATGCCAAACTGATACGGCTTTTTGTCTCTGAAAACGATGCGGTGAAACAAAATCAAGTGTTGGGCTATTTGGAATCAACCGCCAATCATGACGAAGTATTGCAACTGGCGGCCAACACGGATTCCATCCGGGATTTACTCAATACCAATCATCCGGAAGAAATAGGGCGGTTTTTCAACCTGTCCGAAACCCGATTGGGTGAACTCCAAGTTCCTTATCAGACTTTTTCGCAAGCGTTTTTGACTTTTACAAGTTACCTCTCCGATGGATTTTATCTGCGAAAAAAGAGCATGTTATTGAAAGATATGGATAATTTGGAAAAATTGCATGCGAATCTGTTGAGTCAAAAAGAGCTGGAAGAACAGGATGTGGAATTGTCGGAAAAATCGTTTAATGCCAACCAAACGTTGAGAGATAAGAAAGTTTTGTCGGAATTGGACTATAACGACGAAAAAAGCAAGTTTCTCAATAAAAAATTGAGTTTACCGCAAATCAACAATGCCGTTATCGGCAATGAATCGGACCAAAACGCAAAACAAAAAGAGATAGCGGAGTTGGATAATACGATTGTACAGCAAAAAATGATTTTCCGACAGGCGCTCAATACCTTAAAAAGTCAGATTGATGAGTGGGAAAAGAAATACTTGCTGACCGCTCCCACGGACGGTAAAGTAACCTTTGCCGGTCTTATACAGGAAAATCAACAATTGCAGAGCAATCAAACCGTTTGCTACGTTAATCCCGAAAACACCTTGTATTTTGCCCAATTGGTTATACCTCAAGCCAATTTCGGGAAAGTTGCCGTCGGACAAAAAGTGCTGTTAAAGTTTTCTTCTTATCCTTTTCAAGAATACGGAGCCGTTTGCGGTAACCTGTCGTTTATTTCCAATGTTGCAACCGATACCGGGTATTTTGCCAAAGTCGCTTTACAAAACGGACTGCGAACCGATTACGGAAAAGAAATCATGTATCGGGACGGTTTACGGGGAGAGGCGGAAATCGTCACCAAAGATTTGCGTTTGTTGGAGCGGTTTTATTACGATATTATGAAGCAGATCAAACGATAATCGGTTGCCGTAGTTTTTATTATTGCCGGAAGGGTGTGATATAAACAATAAGCCGCTCTCTTTGTCAGCATACCAATAAACTTTGTGACTTTTTTTGTGACTTTTAATGCGGCCTTGCGTATCAACGAATTGAACGAAGTGGTGGTGGTAGAAAAAGTTCATTTTCGAAAAAAAGACATCAATTTTTTCCGGAATACCGTACTGGGAGAAAACCTTTTCCGGAAGGTAATTATACGCTTCGCGCCTATACCCGGTATATGGAAAATTCGGGCGATGATTACTTCTTCAAGAAAAATATCCGGATAGGTAAAGAAAATAAAGAGGAGAAAACGGCGGCGGATGATTTCGATGTTTTCAAAGGAGCTTCCGCATCGGTATTCGGCGCACGCGGCGCCAACGGGGCAATCAGTATCACCACGAGAAAGGGAATAGATATACGGCAGGTAACGAATTTCAGCGGAAAGAAGACAACCGATTTTGCGATATACACTCCTTTGGGCTATCAAAAACCAGTGGAATTTTATTCGCCCCGATATGAAACATCGGAATCCGATCATTCAACCGTACCCGATTACCGTACTACCATCTTCTGGAAACCCGATCTTGTTATTTCCGGTGGCGAAGACGCAGGTTTTGAATTTTACACTTCCGACTTCAAAACAACGTACTCCGTAGTTATAGAAGGATTAACAAGCGACGGAAAAATCATCCGGCAAGTGGAAAAGATACGAGTGGAAGAGAAGTAAGCGGCTTTTATGAAAAATTGTACTACCTTTGCTCCAAAATAATGAATCAAAAACATTCGTGAATCGGTTTCTGTGCATTCTCCTGTTGCTATTTGCTTTTTCTTCGGTAAAATCCCGGACTTATGATAGCGTTCGGTTCAGTTTACTGACTATAGAGCCTCATTCAAAAGCCGTATGGACAATTTTCGGGCATACCGCTTTACGTGTTTCCGACCCTGCTCGGAATATGGATTTGGCTTTCAATTGGGGAATGTTCGATACAGGGAAGCCGAATTTTATTTTAAACTTTATAGAGGGCAAAACGGATTATTTCTTAAGCGCTCTTCCGTTTCAATATGTCATTTCGGAGTGTGACCGCGATGGAGTTACGGTGATTGAACAGGTTTTGAATATACCGGACAGCGAAAAAGAGGATTTATTGAAATTTTTGCAAATCAATCTTTTACCGGAGAATGTCGGTTATCGTTACAGTTTTGTTTTTGATAACTGCACCACTCGTCCGCGCGACATTATTGAACGGTTTTGCGGAGGAACGCTGGTTTATCCCGAACAAAAACAACCGGTTACTTTCCGTCAATTGTTTCATCAATATACACGGTATTATCCTTGGTTGGAATTGGGTATTGATTGCATTATCGGCAGCGGCGCCGATTCGTTGATTTCATATCATAACGAACTGTTTCTACCGGAAAAACTGATGGACGCTTTAAATGATGCGACAGTAAAACTCCCGACCGGCGATGAACAACCGATCGTTCTTGCTTCAAAATTAATCCTCCGGTCGCAAAGCGCTCAACCGGCGCTTTTAAGTTTTTGGAGTCGTCCTTTTGTAGCGGGGTTTATTGTTTTCGCTTTTTATTTAGTTTTAGTTAGTGTAGCGTATATTAAAAAATATCGGTTAAGTTTACCGTTTGCTCTCCTGTTTCTCATTGCCGGAGCCGGCGGTTGTATTGTCGCTATGCTTAACTTTTTCTCTCTTCATCCTTGTGTTCAATCGAATTGGAATATACTTTGGCTTCATCCCTTGCACTTTATTGCCTGTATCGGTTTCTTTTTCCGGAAATCTTATCGGTGGATTTGTTGGTATCATGCTGCAAATTTTGTACTTTTGTCAAGTTTTTTGTTGGGATGGCATTGGATTCCGCAAGAACTGAATAAGGCTTTTATCCCGTTCATCCTTTGTTTATGGGTTGTTTCGGGAGGGTATTGGGTTGTTTTAAAGCAAAAAGAATATGAATAAATGGTTAGCTCCTCTGATAGCCGTTCTGGCGGTAAACAGTTTACACGCCCAACAATCAAACGATTCGCCTAAATTGGTGATCAGTATTGTTGTGGATCAATTAAGAGGCGACTATTTACAATTTTTCAGTCCGATTTTTGGCGAAAAAGGCTTTAAGCGATTGATGAACGAAGGTTTGGTCTATCACCGGGTGGAGTTCGGATTTCCCAACGTCGGACCGGCTGCTTCTATTGCAACTATTTATACCGGTACTTATCCTTATTATCATGGAATTGTTGCGGATAAAAATTTCGATTTTGAAGCTCGTCGCGAGGTATCCGTAATTCACGATGACGCCTATTTGGGAAATTATACGACGAATCGTTATTCACCCTTAGCGCTTTCAGCTTCTACTTTGGGTGATGAACTTAAAATAATATCGGAAGGAAAATCGGATGTTTTCGCAATTGCTCCCGATGCCGAAGAAGCGATTCTGTCTGCCGGAAGATACGCCGATGCTGCATTTTGGTTGGATAATTCCAACGGCAAATGGGCAACCACTACGTATTACAAAAACGTTCCATGGTACGTGGACCGGTACAATACGTCTCAAGCCATCGGAAACAATCCCGAAAAAGTATGGACGCCGGCAATGACGTTCTATAACGGAATCCCTTACAATCAAACTAATGCGCCATTTAAATATACCTTTACCAAAGGAGATTATGATCGTTTTATAAAAATAAAGCAATCTCCTTTTATTAATACGGAAATTACCGATTTGGCGGCTACTTTTTTCGAATATGAGGATTTCGGTAAACGAATCTATCCCGATTTTCTGGCTGTTACGTATTATGCCGGAAATTACAAATTCAGCAATAGTTATGATGATTTCGGATGGGAAATTCAAGATATTTACTATCGTTTGGATAAAGAGATTGAACGGCTGTTGGATTTGGCTGATAAAAAAGTAGGACTAAAGAATGTATTGATAATCCTTTCTTCCGACGGTTATTATGATTCGGTTGCCACACTTCCGGAGGGCTTTAAACCTGCCGGCGAATTTTATCCGAATCGCTGTACGTCTTTGCTCAATATGTATCTGATGGCTATTTACGGTTCGGGGAATTGGGTGGAAGGTTATTACAATGAACAAATTTACTTGAATAAGAAATTAATCGAAAATCAAAACGTCAATTGGGATGAGATTTTACGAAAATCGGCTGAATTTGTTGCTCGTTTCAGTGGCGTCCAAGATGTTGTTACGGCCGGACAATGGTTCGTTGATGATAGGGGACGCTCGGTTGATTTTCGCCGGGGAATGAATAAAAAAATAAGCGGAGATATATTTATCGAACTCCAACCCGGATGGTCGGTTATCAATGAAAATCAAAACATTAAAACGGACTACATGCGCAGCAAAGCCATACTGTCTCCGTTATTTATTTTCGGTGGAAATACGCGAAAAGAACAAGTGTATCGGGAGATTAAAGCAACGGAAATTGCGCCCACCGTTGCATTCATCTTGAGAATCCGACCGCCAAATGCAGCTACAGATGCTCCTTTGCAGGAATTTATCAGATAAAAGGAGCTGTCATTCCGCACTTGATGCGGAATCCTCTTGATCAAGAAAGTTGTTATCCCGTGTTTGATGCGGGATCCCTCGAAAAAGGGGATTGAGGGTCAGGCCCGCAATGACAATAATATAAATAAATAATACAGTAATAAAATAACAATAACAATTATGGGTTTCAATGATTTTTTATCAAAAATGTTCGGGAACAAAGCCCAACGCGATTTGAGAGAAATATCGCCTTATGTTGAAAAAATTAAGGCAGTTTATCCGAGTATCGAAGAATTATCGAACGATGAATTTCGCGCTCGCACGGATGCAATCAAGCAAAAAATAACGGATGCGGTAAGCGCCGAAAAAGATACAATTGAAAAATTAAAATCGGGGATTGAAGAAATGGAATTGGAAGACCGTGAAAAAGTTTGGGCGGAAATAGATTCCATTGAAAAAGTGATTTCGGAAAAGCAGGAACGTGTGTTGGATGAAGTTCTTCCGGAAGTATTTGCGATCGTTAAAGATACCGCTCGCCGTTTGGTGGAAAATGAACAAGTCGTTGTGACTGCAAACGATTTTGACCGAAAATTAGCCGTTACACACGATTTTGTAACCATTGACGGAGACAAAGCCGTTTACGCCAATCAATGGATGGCCGGCGGAAATATGATCAAATGGGACATGGTTCACTACGATGTGCAATTATTCGGAGGCGTCGTGTTACATAACCATAATCCCAAGAAATTCGAAAAAGATACGGAAGACCCGAAACTCAGTAAAAGGGTGCGCGGATACATCGCCGAAATGGCTACCGGTGAAGGAAAGACCTTGGTCGCAACGCTTCCCGTATTTTTAAATGCTTTGACCCATAACGGCGTACATGTCGTAACGGTCAACGACTATCTGTCAAAACGCGACTCGGAGTGGATGGGACCTTTGTATATGTTCCATGGTTTATCCGTTGATTGTATTGACAAACATCAACCCAATTCCGATAATCGTCGAAAGGCTTACGAAGCCGATATTACTTTTGGTACGAACAACGAATTTGGATTCGACTATTTGCGCGATAACATGGCGGTCAGTCCGAAAGATTTAGTACAAAGAAAACATAATTACGCCATTGTGGACGAAGTGGATTCGGTTTTAATTGACGATGCCCGTACCCCTTTGATTATTTCCGGTCCCGTTCCGAAAGGAGACGACCAATTGTTTGAAGAATACCGCGCCCGTGTCGAAAATGTGGTGAGCGTACAGAAAAATTTAACTACCAAACTGCTTACGGAAGCGAAACAAAAAATTGCTTCTTCCGATTCGGAAGTACAAAAAGAAGGATTTGTCCTGTTGTTCCGTTCATTCAAAGGGATGCCGAAAAACAAAGCATTGATTAAATTTTTGAGTGAACAAGGCGTAAAAGCCAGCATGCTGAAAACGGAAGAGTTTTACATGCAACAGCAAAACAAGGAAATGCACGTTATCACCGATCCTTTGTATTTTGTTATTGATGAAAAAAATAATACCATCGAACTTACCGATAAAGGAATTGATCTTCTGACGGGAAATTCGGATGACCCGTTGTTTTTTGTTTTGCCGGATATCGGACATCAAATCGCAATCATTGAACAGGAAGGCGGAACCGATGAAGAAAAGCAAGCGAAAAAGGACGAATTGATGCAAAACTACGCCGTCAAATCGGAGCGGGTGCATACCGTTAATCAATTGCTGAAAGCCTATTGTTTATTCGAAAAAGACGATGAATATGTAGTCATTGACAATAAAGTAAAAATTGTTGACGAACAGACCGGCCGTATCATGGAAGGTCGCCGCTATTCCGACGGATTGCATCAGGCGATTGAAGCCAAAGAACGGGTACAGGTGGAAGCGGCTACCCAAACGTTCGCAACCATCACGCTCCAAAATTATTTCCGTATGTATCACAAATTAGCCGGAATGACCGGTACGGCCGAAACAGAAGCCGGAGAATTTTGGGATATTTATAAATTGGATGTCGTCGTTATTCCTACCAATCGCCCGATTAACCGGAACGATATGAACGACCGGATTTACAAAACGGCTCGGGAAAAATACGCTGCGGTGATTGAAGAGATTGTTAAACTTCGGGATGCGGGACGTCCGGTGTTGGTTGGTACAACTTCGGTGGAAATATCGGAATTATTAAGCCGCATGTTGACTATGCGAAAAATCCAACACAATGTTTTGAACGCCAAATTGCATCAGAAAGAAGCCGAGATTGTAGCGCAAGCCGGGCAAACCGGGACGGTTACGATTGCAACCAATATGGCCGGACGTGGTACGGACATCAAATTGTCGCCGGCGGTACGTGACGCCGGAGGGTTGGCGATTATCGGTACGGAAAGACACGATTCGCGTCGGGTGGACCGACAGTTACGCGGACGTGCCGGACGGCAGGGAGACCCGGGTTCATCGGTCTTTTTCATTTCACTCGAAGACGAATTGATGCGTTTGTTTGCTACGGAACGAATTGCCGGAATGATGGACCGCATGGGATTCAAAGAAGGTGAAATGTTGGAACACAATATGTTGAATAAATCGGTAGAACGCGCTCAGAAAAAAGTGGAAGAAAATAATTTCGGAATACGTAAGCGCTTATTGGAATACGACGACGTGATGAATTCGCAACGCGAAGTGGTATATACCCGTCGCCGACACGCATTGATGGGCGAACGAATCGGTCTCGACGTTTTGAATATGCTGTATGATACAACGCATACCGTTTGCGAACAATTTGAAAATGACAACGATTATGAAGGATTGAAATTTGAACTGTTCAAAACCATGGCTTTGGAAATTCCGATTACCGAAGAAGAAATGAAAGGGATGAAACCGGCAATGATAGAAGATAAAATTTTCAATGCCGCATTGGACAGCTTCAAGCGTAAAACCGACCGAATGGCTCAAATCGCTCATCCGGTGATAAAAAAGGTTTATGAAGAACAAGGCGACCGCTACGAAAATATTGTCGTTCCGATTACGGACGGGAAACGGGTTTACAATATCCAATGTAACCTCAAAGAAGCGTACATGACGGAATCAAAAGATATTATCAAATCGTTTGAAAAGGCGATTCTCTTACATTCGATTGATGAAGCTTGGAAAGAACACCTCCGGGAAATGGACGATTTGCGACAATCGGTTCAGAATGCAAGTTATGAAAACAAAGATCCCTTACTGATTTATAAACTGGAATCGTTCGAGTTATTCAGAAAAATGGTGGACGATATGAACCGAAAATCCGTTTCGGTCTTGATGCGCGGACAAATTCCGATGCGGGAACCGGAAGAAGTGCGCCAAGCAGCGCCCGAACGTAAAACGGATTACAGTAAATACCGCACGCAGAAAGACGAAATTTCGGAAGGCCGCCGCGTACAAGCTCAAGTTGCTTCTCGTGATACCCGTGAACAACAGAAGACCGCACCCATCCGCGCCGAAAAAACGGTGGGAAGAAATGATCTTTGTCCTTGCGGCAGCGGAAAGAAATACAAAAACTGTTGCGGAAGAGCGTAGAAGCCGAAAAAAATAAATCGTATAGCCCCCGAAAAAATTAACTTTTCTTAGGGGCTATATGATTTTAATTTTTGTTCTATCCTTTAATCAAGTTGACGCACAGCTTTCACATACGCACTTTATAAGAATAAATCATCTTCTTCCTCCGGAAGAGGAACGGGAATTTGTCTCGCTTGAACCGCTTGAGCTGCTTCTGCTCGAAGATGAACTATTAGTATTGGTTCCGCTTGAGCTGCTTCTGCTTGAATTATTGGTATTTGAATTTACCGTCCCGCTTGAGCTGCTTCTGCTTGAACTATTAGTATTGGTTCCGCTTGAGTTGCTTCTGCTCGAATTATTGTTACTTGAATTTACCGTCCCGCTTGAGCTGCTTCTGCTTGAATTATTGTTACTTGAATTTATTGTTCCGCTTGAACCGCTTCTGCTCGAAGATGAATTATTGGTTGCATTGTCGGAGTTTCTTGTCGCTAACGATGACGAACTTCGACTTGAACTTGTAGTTGTTCGAGTATTTGCGTTGCGAGTTTGTATTTCCCTTGCGTTAGTTACGTTTGCATTACGGCTGCTGAACGACTGTCTCGGATTGGCTCTGGCATAATCGTTACGGCTGAGGCTTGATTGCATACGATCAACGGTACGGCGGTTGCTTATCGAATTGACATATCTGTAATTATTATTTACATTAACTACATTATAAACATTGGTCACATATACATTGGTGCGTATCGGCGCTCGGTAATGATAATAAACCGGATAATATCCCCAATAATACGGCGAATACCAAGATGTGTAGCCCGGAGTACGAAATGATGAATATATCATCGGAGTACGAGAAAATACCGGATTGATAATATAAGATGAGCCATAAATAAAAGGATCGCCGATAATATCTACGGAAACGCCGTCTTGATTATTTTCCACGACAATAGTTGCAACATCTTGAAATACATCATAGTCCAAAGCCGCTTGAAGCAGAAACAGATGTGTACCGTTTTCATACGTTTCGACTACGCGAAGGTAATCAACATAGCCGTCATGGTTTAAGTCAAGGTTGGAAATTCCTCGATCGTAATCGTTTAGCATGCGTTCAAAATCTTCCGTATTGCGAGAATCCGCAAATAGGGTCGCAACGGCTCGCAGGTCGAGATTGTAACTGATTTCATCGTCTAAAGCTTCGACCGTAATTGAATTTCCGGAAGTCGAAGTTCCCGTATTTACATAAGTCTGGCATGAAGATAGCGCTAAGAACAGAAGACAAACGGCAATCGGTGTTATCATTCCTTTTTTCATGATTCTAAAAATTTTGATAATGAATAAATATACTTTACTTTATATTGGTTTTTATCGGCATTCAAAGTTTTTTTCTGCAAAAGTAAGCAGAATAAATCCAAATACAAAAAAACAAGGCGCTTAAAAAATTCAAGCGCCCGTTCACCATGAAAAAAATTAAAAAATTAACACTGAGTGAAACTCATTTTCTGATGTTCAACTCTTTGATAATAGAACGATAACGTTCGATATCCCGATCTTTCAAATAATCCAATAGGCGACGACGTTTACCGACTAACATTTTTAAAGATCTTTCCGTGCTATAATCCTTCTTATTTAACTTGAGATGCTCAGTTAAATGCGAAATACGGTAGGAAAACAATGCGATCTGTCCTTCCGAAGAACCGGTATCAGTGTTAGACTTCCCGTATTTAGCGAAGATTTCTTTTTTCTTTTCCGAATCTAAATACATGATTACGAATTATTAATTTAATAATATTTATTTTTTGAACTGCAAAGGTACGTATTTTTTTTAATTAAAAATGCGAAACATTGAATTATTTTGAATCGAAATCGGTATTTTAGTCTTATCTTTGCATTTTGTAAGTTATAAGCTATAAGTTTTAAGTTATAGATCATAAGTTATAAGTAGAATTAATTCATAATTCATAATTTTTAATTCATAATTCATAATTATATTATGCCTTCTATTTCTGTAGTCATTCCTTTATTTAATGAAGCCGAATCGCTTTCCGAATTGTATGAATGGATTGCTAAGGTGATGAAAGAAAACGATTTCAGTTATGAGATAATCTTTGTTGACGACGGGAGCAGGGACGATTCATGGAAAATTATCACTCAACTCGGTCAACAACATCCGGAAGTCAAAGGGATTCGATTCGGGAAAAACTACGGAAAATCGCCGGCTTTGCAATACGGCTTTCAAAAAGCGACGGGAGAGGTTGTCATTACAATGGATGCCGATTTGCAAGACAGTCCGGATGAAATTCCCGAACTTTACCGGATGATTACGGAAGATAAGTTTCAGATGGTTTCCGGGTGGAAAAAGAAACGCTACGATCCGTTGAGCAAAACGCTTCCCACCAAGCTGTTTAACGCTACGGCTCGCGCTATTTCGGGAATCAAGTTGCACGATTTCAATTGCGGCTTAAAAGCGTATCATCAAAGCGTCGTGAAAAATATCGAAATTTATAACGACATGCACCGTTGGATACCTTATTTGGCTAAAAATGCGGGATTCACCCGAATCGGAGAAAAGGAGGTACAACATCGGGCGCGTAAGTACGGAACAAGTAAATTCGGATTCAGTCGTTTTTTCAACGGCTATCTCGATTTATTTACGTTGTGGTTCCTCTCGAAATTCGGTAAAAAACCCATGCATTTCTTCGGATTCTTAGGCAGTTTGATTTTCCTCATCGGATTTATATCCGTCTTTGTGGTAGGCGGTATGAAAATTTATTGTTTACACAAAGGGATTCAAGCCCCTTTGATAACCCATATGCCGTATTTCTATATTGCCTTGGTTTCGATGATTATCGGGACGCAATTGTTTCTTGCCGGCTTTATCGGAGAACTGATTACTCGAAATTCTTCCGAAAGAAACCGCTATATCGTTTCCGAAACAATTGGTTGATTATTTCAGTTCAAACGTATAGGCCACCCCGAGATAGATCAAATGGTGGCTCAGTGGGAATTTGGCGCTATCATCCCAACTGTTGCGATCTTTCGCATTGGCATTGGTATAACGATAACCGCCGTTTATTTTAACATTATCCGTCAAATTGACGCGAAGATGCCAACCCATATTAAATCCCCAAGCTTTATCTGCCCCGTATTCATTGCTTTTATCATCCACAACATAGTATTGACCGCCCAAAGTCGGTCCCGTAGCCCATACCTCATGATGAATAAGATACAACCGGAGGTCCAAGTTGGCGGAATAAACCGATAATTGTTTTTTTACTTGCATAGGATTCGTGTATGAAATGTCCGGATTAAACAATCCGGTGAAAGCGACTTCCAACGGATCCGCAAGGTGATAAGCGACATCAAACCCGTAAAGAATACCTTTATAGTAATCGGTACTAAATACATATCCTCCTTTTGCTCCTATCGTTAAATCACCGCTTTGAGAAAAAGCATGAACCGATAGAATCACAAACAATAAAGCGAATATCATTTTCTTCATTACAATCATTATTTAATTTAGGGTGTAAAATTACGCAATATCCGGAATATAACAAAATTTTATCGTTTTATCACGTTATTATCGAATCATCAATACCTGCTCGCCTGTTTTACGCCTTTAATCGCTTGAATTTTTTTGATAAGGCTGTTCATCGCGGCCGTATCGCTCAGCATCACCGTCAATGTTCCTTGAAACAATCCGTCGGAAGGATCCACATGAATAGAACGCAGCGTCATCCCGTTTTCTTTCGCGATGACGGAGGTAATATTAGTTACGATACCGATATCGTCATTGCCGATAATTTTTAACGTAACCGGATAGCTTGCGCCCGATTTTCCGGCCCAACGCGATTGGATAACCCGGTAACCGTACCGACTGAACATGGTTTGAGCATTCGGACAATTCAAGCGATGAATCTTGATTCCTTTGGAAGAAACAAAGCCGAAGATTTCATCGCCGTAAATCGGATTACAACATTTGGCGAAACTGTACTCGATTCCGGTGAGGTTTCGGTCAATCACCAAAACATCTTCTTTATTGGGAATTTCATCACCCGAAGTTTGGGCTTGATAATTTTCAACGCTGCGATCCGGATGTTCCGCCGATTCCTGCTCTTTCTTTTCCAACTCCAAATATTGATCAATAATCGCATTGACGTCCAATTTTTCGTCGGCAATATCGGCATAGAAATCGGTAACGGTTTTGTAGCCTTTTTTCTTAATCAACCGCATCAACTTCGCTTCCTCTTCGTCAATCTTCCGATTTTTGAAACGGCGGTATAACAGTTCTTTGGCATATTCCACCTGCTTAGCCGACTGTTCTTTCAAAGACTGCTTGATTTTTACTCGGGCTTTGGAGGTAACGACAAAATTCAGCCAATCTTGCTTGGGCGTTTGATTCGGCGAAGTTTGTATGTCCACTTGGTCGCCGTTTTGCAGCCGATGTTTAATCGTCGCATTCTTACCGTTGATTTTTGCCGAGACGCATTTGGAACCCAATTTCGTGTGAATAGCAAAAGCGAAATCAAGGACGGTAGCGTTTCGCGGAAGTTTAAATAAATCGCCTTTGGGTGTAAAAACAAATATTTCGTCATCGTACAGATCCATTTTGAAATCCATGATCAGATCGGCAGGCGCCGAATCTTTATTTTCCAAGGCTTCGCGCACGTTGTTCATCCATTCGTCCAAACCATTTTCTCCCTTGATGCCTTTGTATTTCCAATGGGCGGCCAACCCTCTTTCCGCAATTTCATCCATTCGTTTGCTGCGGATTTGTACTTCCACCCATTTTCCGTGCGGCCCCATGACCGTTGCGTGTAACGATTCATAGCCGTTGCTTTTAGGAATGGACAACCAGTCTTTCAAACGTTTGGGATTGGGTTGGTACATATCGGTAATGACCGAATAGACTTGCCAACATTCCGCTTTTTCTTTTTCGATCGGCGTATTTAAGATGACCCGAATAGCAAACAAATCGTAAATACTTTCAAATTCGATTTTTTGCTTTAAGAGTTTATTTCGGATGGAATGAATGGATTTGGTACGACCTTTGATGTCGAAATTCAAATGCAGTTCGTTCAATTTTGCCTCAATCGGCGCGATAAACTCCGCAATGTATTTATCGCGCGAACGTTTGGTTTCATTGATTTTACGAGCAATGAAATCATACGTCTCGCGGTCTTGAAATTTAAGCGCCAAGTCTTCCAACTCCGATTTAATCGCATACAAACCCAAACGATGCGAAAGCGGAGCATAAAGAAAAGAGGCCTCTGCTGAAATCGTTAGAACCTGTTCTTTATCCAATCGTTTGGCTATTCGCATCAAATGCAGGCGGTCGGCAATCATAATCAAGATAACGCGTACATCTTCGGCAAAAGAGAGTAATAATTTGCGAAAATTTTCGGTTTCGACGGCGGCGTTTTTGGCATACAGTTCCTGCGTTCTCAGTAAGCCGCGAATAATACCGGCGACGTCGTCTCCCAAAGTTTCCCGAATTTGCTCGACCGAAAAATATCCGTTTATAACCGATGGCAACAACAAAACGGCAACAAGGGCCGGTCCCGTCAATCCTATTTCTTCCGAGACAATCAATGCCGTATGAAGACTTCGAAATAAATGATTTTCTCCATAAACATCCTTCCCGTATCCGCCGGACAAGACGGATTGGCGAATGATTTCTTTTATCTTTTGCCGGTCGCCGGTCGGTACGGAATCTCCGGAACTTCTCAGTAAATTGTGATAAAGAGAAAAGAAATCGGAACGTTTAAGCTCTGATGCCGGTGGGTTCATCTTTTACGTATTTTTAGCTGCAAAGTAAGAAAAATATTTGATTTTATTTTTAATTTGTCAATTCCAATATATTCCAACCGTTCCATATCTTTTGAACTTGTTTACAAAAGTAACTGTTTTAGTTGCAAAAAACAAATCCGGCTTGTTTTTTGGGAAAAAATCCGTTTTGATAACAAAAAATAATTATCTTTGCATTCGTTAATAAATGAATGCCATAGAATGAAACGGGTAGTTATCATCCGGACGGATGATAGCGCTATTTATAACGACGTCGCAACCGACCTTAAACAAATTCATAACTCATAATTCATAATTTGTTTATGATCAAATATTTTCTGGAGAATCGTTTAATTACGGTATTATTACTTATTATTGTTATTATATGGGGTATTTCCGTATCGCCTTTTAATTGGCATACGGGGATATTGCCGCGCGACCCGATTCCGGTGGATGCTATTCCCGATATAGGAGAGAATCAGCAAATTGTTGCTACCGAATGGATGGGGCGATCGCCCAAAGATATTCAAGACCAAGTGACTTACCCGCTTACGACTTCTTTACTGGGCATTCCGGGCGTAAAAACGATACGGAGTTCGTCTATGTTTGGCATGTCGTTTATTTACATTATTTTCGAGGATAATATTGAATTTTATTGGAGCCGGACAAGAATATTGGAGAAACTCAATTCTTTGCCTCCCGGCACATTGCCCTATGGCGTTCAACCGACTTTGGGACCGGATGCCACCGCTTTGGGTCAGATTTTCTGGTACACGCTCGAAGGACGTAATCCGCAGACGGGCGAACCGACCGGAGGTTGGGATCCCGACGAATTGCGAACCTTACAGGATTTCTATGTAAAATATCATCTGGCAACAGCCGAAGGGGTAGCGGAAGTCGCTTCCGTCGGCGGATTCGTCAAAGAATATCAAATAGAGGTGAATCCGGGTGCATTGCAAACCTATAACGTTTCAATTATGGATGTAATGAATGCCGTGCAAAAAAGTAATTTAGATATCGGGGCGGAAACCATCGAGATGAATAAAGCGGAATACCTTGTTCGCGGATTGGGTTATATCAAAAACATTTCCGACTTGGAAGAGGCCGTAGTAGCCG
>WRFZ01000163.1 GCA_009778655.1 Candidatus Azobacteroides sp. | reverse complement strand
TTCAGAACTCTACCGCTTTAATTAATGTACGTCCTATGCGTACACATGCGTGGGCAGGCGTAGGCACCTGTATTAAAAACTTCATTATGTTTTCGAATGACCGTCCTTCCTATCATGATGATTCCTGCGCAAGTTTGGCAAGCTTGTACGACCTGCCGATTGTAAAAGGGAAAGCAAAATTGCATATCTTGATTTTGTTTAATCCTCCTTTCCACCATCGGACGGCACAGGACATTGCGGAAGAATACCAATGGAAATACAGCGGATTAATTGCCGGTTTCGATCCGGTTGCGGTTGACTCGGTCGGACTTCGCATTATTCAAGCAAAACGAAACGCCTATTTCGGCGAAGATACACCATTGAATCCTCCGGCAAAACATATCGAATTGGCTGATACCCGTTATCATCTGGGAAATGCCGATCCGGCTAAAATTGATTTAATAAAATTGGGTTGGGACTCGGAATCGTTCGTTTGATGATAGTAACGAATAACGAGTGACTGCTCTTATTAGGGCTGTCTCAAAAGTCTGTCATGGCGGGCTTGACCCGCCATCTTCCGTAAAATCGAAAATTGATTATGAAGGGATTG
This sequence comes from Candidatus Azobacteroides sp., assembly GCA_009778655.1. GTDB lineage: Bacteria > Bacteroidota > Bacteroidia > Bacteroidales > Azobacteroidaceae > Azobacteroides. The sequence goes on along the minus strand of WRFZ01000163.1, from coordinate 30,215 downwards.
CGGGTCTTCGCTACGCTACGCCCGCAATGACAGTGGGCTTTTAAGACAGCCCCTTTAAATCGCCTTATTTTTTCCGCAATTTAATCGCCGTAAAAACTTTTTTTGTATGCAGAGCGAAATCGCCTTGCATAATCCAACCGTAGTAACCGGGGTCTTCTTGAAAAACTTCTTCGACTAAACGCCCTTTGTATTTTCCGAAATTGATTACTTCCTGTTTCTTTTCGTTATAAATGATACGTCCCGCAAAATCAGCCTGATTATTAAAAGAAGAATATTCGGAAAGAAAAGCAATATCGTTCTTTAAATCGGGATAACGATCCAATTGAGCCTGCAAAACCTCGTAAGTGGCTTTTGTATCAGCTTCGGCTGTATGCGCATTTTCCATCTCCCGGTTGCAATAGAATTTATAAGCGGCCGATAAGGTGCGCGGTTCCTTTTTATGAAAAATGGTTTGTATATCCACAAATTTTCGTCGCATTAAATCAATGTCCACGCCGGCTCGCAAAAATTCTTCCGCCAACAAAGGAATATCGAATCGGTTGGAGTTGTATCCGGCTAAATCGCATCCTTCAATCTGAGCGGCCAATGATTTGGCAACCATTTTAAAAGTAGGTGAATCTTTTACATCAGCATCAGTTATTCCATGAATGGCGGTAGCTTGCGGAGGAATCGGAATTTCGGGATTAATCCGGCGCGTTTTGCTTTCTTCTTCCCCGTTAACCGCTACTTTCAAATACGAAATTTCAACGATTCGATCTGAAACAACATTAATTCCCGTCGTTTCCAAATCAAAAAAAACGAGCGGATTTTTTAAATGTAACTGCATTTCTTCACATTCAATCGTTCAGCATCATGGGCATCAACAGCATCAGCAAATCTTCATCCGCTTCGTTTTCAGCCGGTAGCATCAAACCCGCACGAGAAGGATCGGCTAATTGCAAAACAACTTCCGGCGACGGAATGTTGCTTAATATTTCGATCAAGTAAGTCCCCTTAAATCCGATACTTATCGTTTCTCCTTCATAAACGCAAGCAACCGTTTCTTCGGCGGAAGTGGAATAATCAATGTCTTGAGCCGAAATAAAAATACGGTTCGAGGAAAGCTGCAATTTAATCAAACTGCTTGCCGGATTCGAGAAAACCGATACCCGTTTCAGCGCATTTACAAGCGCCAAACGGTCGGCGGTAATTTTAAATGGGTTGTCCTTGGGAATCACTCCGTTGTAATTCGGATAACGACCTTCGATCAAGCGAGAGATAATGGTTATATTCTCCAAAGTAATATAGGCGTTATTTTCATCAAACCCGATTGTTACGACTCCGGTTTCTCTCGGAAGAACGGTTCTTAACAAGTTTGCCGGTTTTTTCGGAAGAATGAATGCGGCTCTCGTGTTCCCTTTTACGGAAGAGTTTTTGAATCGTACCAATTTATGACCATCGGAAGCTACAAACGTAATGTCGGTTTCGAAAATATCAAATAAAATCCCGTTCATAACCGGCCGCAATTCGTCTTCGGCCGTAGCAAACAAGGTACGAGTGATGCCGGACAGCAAGTTATCAGCGGAAATCTCTATTTTATTTGCATCGTCTTTCAACGGTTTGGGTTGCGGATATTCCTCTCCGCTCTGGCCGATAAAATTATATTTACCGTTTTCATACGTAATAAACATTTCCAAAGTCGAGTCGTCAATGTTAAAAGTAATGGGTTGATCCGGCAATTCTTTCAGCGAATCCAACAAATTCTTAGAAGGAATGGCAAAAACGCCTTCGCCTTCTACCTCATGAACTTCAACGGAAGTAATCATGCGGGTTTCACTGTCGGCAGCGGTTATTTTCAATACATTTTCTTGGAGTTCAAACAAAAAACAGTCCAAAACGGGAATCGTATTTTTAGACGCAATAACACGGCTTATTACTTGTAAATGACTTGATAAATGGCTACTTGATACAACGAATTTCATATATGTAATTTTTTAATTAATTATCAAAATGAGCGCTCATTTTTCTCGCAAAAATAAAGAACTTTTTTCAAATAACCAAACCGTCGTAAGCAATAAAAACATTCTCAGGTAAATTCCGCTCCGAAAACGAATGCAGTCCGAAATGATGACTGAGATGCGTAAGGTAAGCTCGTCGGGGATTGATTCTCTCAATGTTTTGCAAAGCTTGTTGAAGATTTTGATGAGCGATGTGTTCTTTTATACGCAAGGCATTAATAACCAATACATCCAAATCTTGCAGTTTTTCAAATTCTTCTTCCGGAATGGTTTTAAGATCGGTTAAATAAGCGCAATCGCCGATTCGGTAACCGAAAATCGGTAAGTTTCCGTGCATCAGACGAATGGGGATAATTTGAATCCCGGAAACAAAAAAAGGTTGATTTTTGATCGGAATCAAAGTCAGATTCGGAATGCCCGGATATTTATTCTTTTCAAAAACATAAGATAACCGGCTGCGAATAGCTTTTGCCACATAATCTTCCGCATAAACCGGTAATGCGCCTTTTCGGCAAAAAGCGCGCAAATCGTCCAATCCGCCTACGTGGTCGTAGTGTTCGTGAGTTAACAGGACTCCGGTCAATTCCGTGAAATAATCCGTTTCCAATGTTTTCAACATTTGCATCCGGAAATCGGGACCGCAATCAATCAAAATCCTTTTTCCTTCGATTTCCACCAAAGCCGAAGTGCGAAATCGCCAATCCCGGCTATCGGAAGAAGTACAAACTTCACAGCGACATCCTATTTCGGGATTTCCTGTTGAGGTACCGGTTCCTAAAAAACGAATCTTCATATATAATTTACTTCCGGTTGAAGTTCGATATTAAATTTTTCTTTCACTGTTTTACAAATTTCTTCGGCTAAAGAAGCGATTTCTTGTCCGGTTGCCCGATTTTGATTGATAATGACCAAAGCATGTTTTTCGTGAACAGCGGCGCCCCCTGCGGATTTTCCTTTCCATCCGCATTGTTCGATTAGCCAAGCTGCCGGGATTTTCACCCTCGTTTCGTTGACCGGATAATACGGAATATCCGGATATTGTTTTTTTAATTGTTGGAAATGTTCCGGAGAAACATAGGGATTTACAAAAAAGCTGCCGGCATTACCCGTCTCTTTCGGATCGGGTAATTTGGATTTTCGAATAGCGATTACCGCTTCGCGCACGGTTTGCAACGAAATCGGCTTTCCGGCTAAGTATTCCCGGATGTTTCCGTAATCCAAACGAAATTCCGCTTGTTTCAATAATTTAAAAACAACGTGTACGATATAATACTTTCCTCTGTTTTCCGGTTTTTTGAAAAAACCGGTTCGATAAGAATAATCGCATTCCGCATTGGAAAAAATTCGTTTCTCACCGGTTTCAAGCGAATAAGCATGTACTTCTTCGATGCATTCAGAAACTTCCGCACCGTAAGCGCCGATATTTTGCACCGCCGAAGCGCCTGCTTCTCCGGGTATCAGCGACAGGTTTTCAAGTCCGCCCCATCCGTTTTCCACACAATAAGCGACCAACGAATCCCAATCGTTTCCAGCGCCGACTTTTAACCAAACCGAATGTTCATCTTCTTTTATTTTCTCGATTCCTCGAATGGCGGAATGCACAATTATTCCGTCGAAATCGCCGAGAAACAACAAATTACTTCCTTGTCCGATATGCCAAAAACGTTGGGAAAAGAAAAACTCATCGCACAGCAGTTTTTGCAAATCCGCTTCGGTTTCGTATTCCACAAAATATTTCGTTTTTACGTCTAACCCGAACGTATTGTGTTTCAATAAAGAATAATTTCGTTCAATTCGCATAAGCGGATAAATTATAATCGGAGCAAATGTAAACATTTTTCAGTAATGAAACAAACGTAAAATCTTGCTCAATTAACATATTTTTCATATCTTTGCAAAAAAAAATAAAAACCAATAACGATTAAACGCGGAATGAAAATGAGCAACCAAAAAGTAATCATCGGATTGATTTTGCTTTTGGCATTTACGTATGCAAAAGGGCAAGATAAAATCATTACCACGCAAGAAGATACTATTTTTTGCAAAATTGTATCGGTATCGCCGACTCATATTCAATATGAACAAGAAAGCGATAATCAAAATGCGATAGGAAAATTTATTTCGATTGACCAAGTCCGGGAATATTACCGCAATTCGCAATTTCAAGAATCTTTTCCGACTGTCGAGAGAAAAAAACGACCGAAAGAACCTTTTGACCGATGGAGAGTCGGACTTCAAGGCGGCGGGGCTTATCTGCTATCTTCTTTTTCCAATATGGAACAAAATATGCAAGATGCGGGAATACCTCAATCCAAGATAGATGACTATAATAAACATTTACGAAACGGATTCTACGTAGGCGCCGATGTACATTTTTTGATTACTCGCTTTTTTGGCGTCGGAGTAAAGTATTCTCTATTTGCCACTTCGGCACGATTGGATTACTCTCTTAACGGGTTTGGTTATTTCACCCCCGATGGGTTTATCAGTTATTCAATTCCAACCTATTACCCTATAAGTGAAAAGGATAAATATTACTTAAATTACATTGGGCCGTCTGTCGTTTTTCAGCATTGGTTGGATAAAAATCGTAAATTCAGAATTAATGAAGAATTATCCATGGGCTACGTTCGATACAGGGAGGAAGGTCGTTTTGATTCTCATCAATATGTAAATACAGATCAAGGCGTTACTTTTTTAAATAATGCGTTGGCGGAAGGGAATGCTTTCGGCGGAAGCGCTCAAGTCGCTTTTGAATATTATCCGTTGCCTTGGTTATCCGTTGGAGCCAATGCAGGAGTTCTCTTGACTTCATTCGGGTCGCTGAAAACTTCCACGAAGGAAACAAGTTTCCGGCAAGATTTAGAGGGAGATGATCGTATCAATATGTCTCGTATAGACTATTCCGTCGGAGTCCGTTTTCATTTTTAATCACTCGTAATTCTTAATTCACAATGAAAAATCTTATTCAATATATTTCAATCGGTTTTCTCTGTTTTATTGCATTCTCTTGCAGTAACGATTTTCTAAAGGATGGATCCGATTTATCCATTAATGCAGATATGACTATTTATATAGCGCCGGAATGGGGCGCTGCGGATTATTCCGTTCATGTTCCTATGGCAGGCAATGCCAAATTCAGCGTTATACAAAGTCCCGATTGGTTGCAGGTGAACACTCCGTCCGGACAATTTACAAACGACTATGCTTCTATCAATTGCAGCGCTTCCACTTGTAAGGATTATTCCGAAATAGGTATTTACAACGCTTCAATAATTTTGGAAATCGAAGGCAAAGGGAAAAGCCTTGTTCCCATATCGTACATTACCGAAGGGAACCCGGTGATCGAAACCGCAGCCAATGTAGAACTGCGATATGACTCTTACAGTTCTTCTAACGGTCATGCTGCTCTTGTTATCAGAAATACGGGAGAGGGTATTTTGCTGTGGGGAATTTCAGAAAAACCGGAATGGATTACGATTAATTTTCCGGGGGGAACGATGATACCGGATCATACCCTATATCTCCTTCCTCAGCAAAGTGATATAACCCTTGAGTTGTCGTACAACAATACTTCCATTCCTACAAGCGATTTGCAGGGAAAAATTATTATCGCAAGTAACGATAAAAACCACAGTGAAACCGAAGTCAATGTTTCTTTCAATATGGGTAACCCCTCTTTGTATTGTAATACTAATCAATTGGATTTCGGACGAACGGAAACCGGTCAATCTTTATGGTTTTCCAATTATGGATCCGGCTTGTTGACATGGGAAATAGACTCGTGTCCGGAATGGCTGAGCGTTTCCAAAACAAGCGGCGCTCTGACTCCCTATTCAGATCAATATTTAACATTTACCTGCAACAGAAGTTTAGTGCCGAACGGACAACAACCTGTAACCATTTATTTGAAAACCAACGACAAAGATAATCCTTCGTATGCAATTACGGTTACTATAATTAACTACGCAGCCAATCCGGAGAATATCCGGGCAATCAACGGAACTGTTACCGATGCTTGGGCGGATAAAAATAACAATATTTTGTATATTGCTACAAGCCAACCCAATCGCTTGTTAGCTTATAATATGAAAACAAAAACCATTGATAAAGAATTGACTTTAAGTAAAGCCCCCACTTGTTTCAGCGTATCGGAAGACGGACATAAAGCGATAGTCGGCCATAGCGGACTGATCAGTTCCGTGAATATGGACAATTTTTCGGTAACAAAAACACTCGAAGTGAATTATAATATTTTTGATATTGAATGGGGCTCCGGGAATTGGTGTTGCTATACGGGACCCGGCGACCTCCAATGGAGTCGTTTGTATTGGATTAATTTGGACACAAATGAAACAAGCAATTTAAGCGCCTCTTTATACGGAGGTTCGATATTACGCAAAATACCCGGTCAAAACTATATCGTTGCCTCTGAAATAAATCTTTCAAACGGAGTGCATATTTATAATAGCAACTCCAGGGAAGAAGAATATGATTTTTTTACTTATTTCGGTAATTTTTGGTTTTCCGAAACCGGAACCTATCTGTTTTCCGAAAAAAATATTTACAGGACATCTCAACTTTTTTCTACACCGGAGTATTCCGATGATTTACCTCCCATCGGTAATTTTTCTCCGGTTCCTTATCAAACCTATTGGATAGATCACAGCGCCGCTTCCCATTCGGTATGGGTTTTATCTCGTGCTTCCGATTATTATTTCGATACACAACGAGAAATCCGACAATACGAAGATAATGATTATACACAAGTTAACACGTATTATTACGATGATTATTATAACGGATATCTGACCCAAGCTCAGTATGTTTTTGCCAACGGCACGGGAGATGAAGTAATTGTCATCAAAAATATCGTTTCGGATAATAATGATCGTAACGACTGGTCCATAGAACATATACCAGTTATAAAATAAACAAGGGGATTGCGGGTCAAGCCCGCAATGACATCATTTATTATCTTATATATTTTGCATTTCTTCCAAAACCTTAACCGCTTTTTCAACCGTATCAACGGCTTGTACGGTCAATGAACGTCGGTTGTTTTTTTCCGATAATTGAGTATTCTTGTAGTTTTTTTGAACGAACCGAATTAATTTATCAAACGCTTCGCTTTGATAATAGGCCGAATCGGTTCTGGAAACGGGAAAAATCATCATTTTCCCGGCTTTCAAGATAATTTTTTCAATTCCGAGTTTTCGAGCCATGCGCCGTAAACGTACAATCCGAATCAATTCTTCGCCTTTTTCCGGAATTGTTCCGAACCGATCTTGCAGTTTGATGCGGAATTGTTCAATATCCAGTTCATCTTCCATCGCATCCAATTCGCGGTAGAGTAAGATTCGTTCCGAATCGCCCGGAATGTATGAAACCGGAAAATGCACTTCCAAATCACTTTCCACATTGGTGTCATGTACATAGTATTCGCCCGTATCCACCTCATTATCATCTTTGTACAAATCGGAAAATTCTTCGTTCTTTAATTCTTGAACCGCTTCGTTCAAGATTTTTTGATAAGTTTCGTAACCCAAATCGGCGATAAAACCGCTTTGTTCGGCGCCAAGCAAATTACCGGCTCCGCGAATATCCAAATCCTGCATGGCTACATGAATACCGCTTCCCAATTCGGAGAAATTCTCAATGGCTTGCAAGCGTCGTCGCGCTTCGGGATTCAGCAGATGAAACGGAGGAGAAAGCAAGTAGCAAAACGCTTTTCGGTTACTGCGCCCCACCCTGCCCCGCAATTGATGCAGGTCGCTCAGCCCGAAATTATAAGCATTATTCACAATAATGGTATTGGCATTTGGAATATCAATGCCGTTTTCGACAATCGAAGTAGCCAGCAAGACATCGTATTCGTAGTTGATAAAACCTGTGATGATTTCTTCCAGTACCGACGGTTCCATTTGTCCGTGTCCGATAGCAACTCGAGCATCGGGGACTTCGCGTCGTATCAAATCTTCCAACTCTTTCAAGCCGGAAATGCGGTTGCTGACAAAGAAAATCTGTCCGTTACGGCTCATTTCGAAATTGATGGCTTCGCGGATAATTTCTCCGCCGAACCGATGCACTTCCGTATGAATCGGGTAACGGTTGGGCGGAGGCGTCGAGATATTGGACAAATCGCGAGCGCCCATCAGACTGAATTGCAGGGTGCGAGGAATCGGAGTAGCGGTCAATGTCAACGTATCAACATGGGTTTTCATCTGCTTTAACTTTTCTTTGACGCTCACGCCGAATTTTTGTTCTTCGTCAATGATTAATAATCCCAGATCTTTGAATACAACGTCTTTACCGATTAATTTATGCGTTCCGATAAGGATGTCTATTTTGCCTGTTTTCAGTTTATCGAGAATTTCTTTCGTTTTTTTAGCGCTCCTCGCTCGCGAAAGATAATCAACGGTTACGGGGAAATCAGCCAACCGGTCTCTAAATGTATGAAAGTGTTGATAAGCCAATAAAGTCGTCGGAACCAATACCGCCGTTTGTTTTCCGTCAATTGCCGCCTTGAATGCGGCGCGAATGGCAACTTCCGTTTTTCCGAAACCCACATCGCCGCAAACCAGACGATCCATCGGACGGGCGTTTTCCATGTCTTGCTTTACGTCGTTGGTCGCTTTTAACTGGTCGGGCGTATCTTCGTAAATAAACGAAGCCTCCAATTCTTTTTGCAAATAGGTATCGGGCGAAAAAGCGAAACCTTTTTCCTCCCGTCGTTTGGAATACAACAGAATCAAGTCTTTCGCAATGTCTTTGACTTTTTTCTTGGTCTTTTCTTTCAAATTTTCCCAAGCGCCGGAGCCTAATTTATTCAATCGGGGCGGTTCGTTGTCTTTCCCTTTGTATTTCGATATTTTATGTAAAGAATGAATACTGACAAAGATTATATCGTCATTCAGAAAAGTCAATTTAATGACTTCCTGCATTTTACCGTTGATATCGGTACGGATTAATCCTCCGAACCGTCCGATACCGTGATCAATATGAACGATGTAATCGCCTTGCCTAAATTGTTGAAGTTCTTTCAACGACAAAGCGATTTTTCCCGATCGCGCCCGTTCGGATTTCAAGTTATATTTATGGAAACGGTCGAATAGCTGATGATCGGTAAACAAACAAATCCGTAACGTTTTATCTATAAATCCTTCATGAATGGTACTGAGGATGGGAGTAAAAGCAAAGGTATCGCCCCGATCTTCGAAGATGGAGCGAATCCGTGCAATTTGTTTTTCATTATCGCTCAGAATATATATTTGGTATCCTTCGTCGGCTTTTTCCTTGAAAGAAGCGGCGACTAAATCGAAATTCTTGTGATAGGAAAGTTGAAGTTCGGTAGAAAATGAAACGATTGCTTGATTCGTAACCTCCGGCCGGTCTGTGTCATTGCGGGCTTGACCCGCAATCCCCTGCTGTGCAATATGTATTTTTCTGTACTTACCCGCCAATTCCCGCATAATCGGTTCCGGCGTCAGCAATGTCCGAATTTCATCAAGGGATTGGAACGTTTCTTCATTGGTAAGAATCGGTTCTTCATTCCAAATGTCGGTCAAGCGTTCGTACAACCGATTTTCATTTTGAAAAATCAAACGGGAAGTATCGTTCAAGTAGGAAAAAATCGTAGTTTCCCGGTTGCCCGATTGCCCCGAAATAATGGAAATCGTTTCCGGTTTTTCTTTGGACAACTGGGTTTCCACGTCGAAAGTTCGCAAGCTTTCCACTTCGTCGCCGAAAAAATCAATGCGGAAAGGATATTCGTTAGAAAAAGAAAATACATCAATAATTGATCCGCGAACCGCATATTGCCCCGGTTCATATACGTAATCAACCCGTTCGAATCCATACGATTCCAAAACTTCTTCAACAAACAGGCTGTCAATTTTTTCGCCGACGGAAACGGTCAGCGTATTTTTTTTAAGCGAATGATGCGAAACGACTTTTTCAGCCAAAGCCTCCGGATAGGTTACGATCAGATACGGCTTATCGCCGGCGTTTAAAAAACTCAAGACTTCCGTCCTCAAAATTTCACTTGCCGGATCTTTTTGCCCGTAGCGAATGTTTCTCTTGAATCCGGAAGGAAAAAACAAGATTTGGTCATCGTCTAAAATTCGGCAACAATCATGATAGAAATAGCCGGCTTCTTCAAGGTCGTTCAAAACGCACAAAAAATATCCCTGTTGCCATTCTTTAAATGTCACGGCACAGACAATGCTCCGCGCCGAACCGACTAATCCGCCGAGAAAAAGATCGGGTATTGCAGTATTATTCATCGCGGCGAGAATCGCTTTTACTCCCGGATGTTGCGAATAAATCCATTGTATGATTGACTCTTTCAATGCCTTAAAATTTGTGCAAATGTAATGATAATCTCTTAAAAAATTTAAGAGGAGTTCAAAAATGTATATTCCAAATAGTGTATATAAAGAAAAAAAACTAATTTTGTACGAAAATATTGATGAATCGTATTGAAAATACAAACGGCAACAATATTCGCAAACTAATATTGAAAACAAAAGAACATGAGCGACAATTTAGTAATCATTCCGACTTATAACGAAAAGGAAAATATTGAAAAAATAATCCGAGCTGTTTTTTCTCTCCCTAAATCCTTTGATGTGTTGATTATTGATGACGGTTCGCCCGACGGTACGGGAGCCATTGTCAAACAATTACAGAATGAATTTCCCGAAAAACTTCATTTGATTGAACGTTCCGGTAAATTGGGATTGGGAACGGCTTATATTGCCGGTTTCAAATGGGCGTTGGAAAGAAGCTATGCCTATATTTTTGAAATGGATGCCGATTTTTCGCATAATCCCCACGATCTGCTCCGGTTGCATGCCGCATGCGCCGATGAAGGCGCCGATGTTGCTATCGGTTCGCGTTATATTTCCGGAGTAAATGTTGTAAACTGGCCGATGTCGAGAGTGTTGCTTTCTTATTTTGCCTCAATATACGTTCGGATAATTTCCGGAATGAATATCAAAGATACTACGGCCGGATTCAAATGCTATCGCCGACAGGTATTGGAAGCATTTGATTTGGACAAAATCCGATTCAAAGGTTATGCTTTCCAGATTGAGATGAAATTCACGGCTTATCGGATGGGATTCCATTTGAAAGAGATTCCCATTATCTTTGTCAACCGCATCGAAGGCGTTTCCAAAATGGATACCCGAATATTCGGCGAGGCTTTGTTCGGAGTCATCCGATTAAAATTTGACTCGATGTTCAAAAAATATCCCCGTAAAAAATGAACCGATTACTGATAAAAAACGCTTTGCTGATTAACGAAGGGAAACGTTTCAAAGCGAACGTATTAATCGAAGGCGAGCGGATCAAAGCAATAACGCCTCCTCAACCCTCTCCGGAGGAAAGGAATGGATGGACGACGATAGACGCTTCCGATCTTTTGCTTCTTCCGGGCATTATTGACGATCAAGTTCATTTCCGCGAACCGGGTTTAACGCACAAAGGAGATATTCGCAGCGAGTCGCGGGCGGCAGTCGCCGGCGGAATCACTTCGTTTATGGATATGCCGAATACCCTTCCGCAAACCGTGACGGTGAAAGATTTGAACGATAAGTTTGATCGAGCTTCCGAACAATCGTCGGCTAATTATACTTTTTTCATCGGAGCAACCAACGATAATATCGAAGAATTGAAAAAAGAAGGCGCCAAGCGAGCGGCTGCCATCAAGGTGTTTATGGGCGCTTCGACCGGAAATATGCTGGTTGATAACGAACGCTCGTTAGAGCGAATTTTTGCGGAAACGGAGCAAATTATTGCCGTTCACTGCGAATGCGAAAAAACCATTGCTGCCAATAAAGCTCGCTTGATAAAGCAATTCGGCGAAGATTTGGACGTTACTTTTCACCCGAAAATCCGGGATGTCGAGGCTTGCTTCAATTCTTCGTCTCATGCCGTGGATTTGGCGAGAAAATACAATACCCGTTTGCATCTGTTTCATTTATCTACCGAAAAAGAAATGTCGCTTTTGGAAGCGAAACCGTTGAACGAAAAACGGATAACCGCCGAAGTATGCGTACATCACCTTTGGTTTTCCGATGAAGACTATGCCGAAAAAGGCAATCGAATCAAGTGGAATCCGGCAATCAAATCGCGAACCGACCGGGATGCTCTGCGTCAAGCTTTAATTGAAGGTAAAATTGATGTGGTAGCTACCGATCATGCTCCGCACACATGGGAAGAAAAACAAGGCTCTTGCCTTCGAGCGGCATCGGGCGGTCCGATGGTTCAACATTCGTTGACGACGATGCTCGAACTGTGTCGGCAAGGGGTTTTTACGGAAGAATTAGTCGTAGAAAAAATGGCTCATGCGCCGGCTGAATTGTTCGGAATCAAAGACCGGGGATTTATCCGCGAAGGTTATTATGCCGATCTGGTTTTGGTGAATCCGAATGCCCCATGGACAGTTTCTAAAGACAATCTGTTGTATAAATGCGGCTGGTCGCCGATGGAAGGCGTAACGTTTTCGCATCAAGTCGAAAAGACATTTGTCAACGGTCATTTGGTATATGATAACGGGGTATTTGACGAGGAATACAGAGGGAAGGAGTTGATTAGGTTATAAGATGAGTTAAAAGATTACAGATTTAAGAAAACAGATAACAGATGGGGAAATGTTTGTTTAAATGAAAAGAAAAACATACCTTTGATTTGTATTCCATCATATAAACAATTGAAATATGACTACAATAGAATTAGATGCAAAGAAAATTGAAATATTCCGAATGATTCTTGATGTCAAGAACGAAGATGTATTGAGAGAGATAGAAGAACTGCTCTATGGAATGAACGACTTATCCGATAATTCTTCTTATTATTCGTTAAAAATTTTACACGAAGCAATTATGCGTTCCGAAGAAGATTTTCGTACAGGACAAACACATTCAATGGAAGAAGTAAGAAAACGGTTTCCAATACTATGAATATAGTTTTTTCCGATTTAGCGTTTGAGCAATTAGAGTCAATCTATAATTATCTCCAAACTAAAAGCAATTGTGCCGGTACTATTATTCATAATTATATTCTTGACGAAATAGAACGGCTTAGAAATTTTCCGCAAATGGCGCCGATTGAATCGGAACTTATAGGTTTTGTGCATACGTATCGTTCGCTCGTAGTAAAGAAGACATATAAAATTGTTTATTACATTGAAAATGATACAGTATATATTGCCGCCTTGTTCGATTGTCGGCAAGATCCTCAAAAATTGAAAGACAATTTTCAACATTAAACAAGAAAACCGGCATGATTCAAATCCAAGATACAATTGTCAGTTTCGATATTCTGGAGGAATGTTTTCTCTGCGATTTATCCGTTTGCAAAGGAATTTGTTGCGTAGAAGGCGACGCTGGAGCGCCTGTTGAGGAAAGCGAAATCGAACGTTTGGAAAAAGTCCTTCCGGTAATTTGGAACGATTTATCGCCTAAAGCAAAAGAAGTCATCGAAAAACAAGGGCTTGTCTATCGTGATATGGAAGGAGAATACGTAACTTCAATCGTTGGCAGCGCGGATTGCGTTTTTACCTGTTACGACGAAAACGGTTATTGCAAATGCGCTATCGAAAAGGCTTTTCGGGAAGGGAAAACTGATTTCTGCAAACCAATTTCCTGTCACCTGTATCCTATTCGCGTAGCTCGGTATAACGGATTTCGATCGGTCAACTATCACCGGTGGCGAGTTTGCCGGGCGGCGGTTACTTTGGGCAAAAAACACGGCGTAAAAGTCTATCAATTCTTGAAAGAACCGCTTATCCGGAAATTCGGCGAAGAATGGTACTCGCAATTAACAATTGCGGCGAATGAATTATTTGTTAAAAAACAATAAATATTTATTTTTTTTGATAACTCATGCAGCGTTTTGACATTTTTTTGCATCTATTATTTATACGAAATCTAAATCAATATACGTATGAAAATTAACAGAGCTTTTATCAAAGGTACCAACTGGGCGTTAGCAGGATTGATAAGTCTGTTGGGCTTTACCGGTTGCAAAGATAATCTTGAGGAATACGGTTCTCCATCTGCGGATTATACGGTCAAGGGCGCGGTCGTCAATAAAACGACGGGAAAACCCGTAGGAGGAATAGGAATACATATCGGATATCCCGGGCAAACAACGATGTATGGTACTCCCTCGACAACTTACGAATCGAAAACTTATGTGACGACCGATGCGAAAGGCGAGTTTAAAATCACTACTTCTTTTTTCTATACCCCGAATCAAACCTTATCTATTTACGCAGACGATATTGACGGCGAAGAAAACGGCTTGTTTCAATCGGAAGTTATACAGGCTGATTTCAGCAATGCCGAACAAAGCAAAAAGCCAAACGGATGGTACCAAGGCGAATATACCGTAACTTTAGGAAAAGTGGAATTGACCGAAATCAAAGAGGAATGAACAAAAAACCCTCGCTTCGCAAACGTGCAGCGTTGGAACTTTTCCGCAAAATCCGGAAAAACAAAACAAGGATGCACGAATTGAATACGCTTTTCTGGGAATGTACGCTTCGCTGTAACCTGTCCTGTCGTCATTGCGGAAGCGATTGCAAAGCGGTTGCCGATTGTCCCGATATGCCTGCGGAAGATTTTCTGCAAGTAATTCAACAAATTACACCTTACGTCAATCCGAATCACACCATGATTATTTTCACCGGCGGAGAAGCGTTGGTGAGAAACGACTTGGAAGCTTGCGGATTGGAACTGTACCGGCGAGGTTTTCCATGGGGCGTGGTTTCCAATGGAATGTTGCTGAATCGCAGCCGATTGGATTCTTTATTATCAGCCGGCTTACATTCCATTACCATCAGCCTCGACGGTTTTGAAGAGGCGCACAACTGGTTGCGACAACATCCGCAAAGTTATACCCGCGCCTTAAACGCCATTCTTATGTTGACCAAAGAAAAAGAAATTGTCTGGGATGTGGTTACTTGCGTTAACAAGAAAAATATTAACCGATTAAGTGATTTCAAAGAATTTCTGATTGCTTCCGGCGTGAAAAACTGGCGTATTTTCACCATTTTTCCGGTAGGAAGAGCGGCCGAATTTCCCGAACTGCAACTTTCCAATGAAGAATTTACTTCGGTACTTGATTTTATCCGCACGACCCGCAAGGAAAAACGGATTGGCTTGAATTACGGATGCGAAGGTTTTCTCGGTGAATACGAAATGGAAGTCCGCGACCAATTTTACCAATGCTATGCCGGAATAAATGTTGCGTCCGTATTAGCCGACGGTTCTATTTCAGCTTGTCCGAGTATTCGGGCGAATTTTCATCAGGGAAATATATACAAAGACAATTTCATGGATGTTTGGAACAATCGTTTTCAACCTTTCCGTAATCGCGAATGGGCGCGAAAAGGCTGTTGCGCCGATTGCTCTATGTTCCGTTATTGCGAAGGAAACGGTATGCATCTGCACGACGACAACGGAAATCTTTTGGTTTGCCACTACCGGAGAATCGTCGGCAATGAATAAGGAAAACCGGTTTTACAAGTATTGATCAACGCCTTTCTCGCATCTTGCCGATTTTGCCGTTTTTTGTTCTTCAAAATAACGTTTGTTTTTATCGCTGTTATACATGTACAGGTCATCGTGCCATAAATGAAATACAATTCCGGAAAATTTCAGATAGAGTCGTTCGATGCCGCCGTTTATCATGCGCGAAGCAAAATCGTAATCCTCTCCTCCCCAGCCTTCAAAAAATTCATCATACCCGTTAATTCGAATATAATCCTCTTTCCAAAAAGACATGTTGCATCCCAAACCGAGTATCTTATTCTTTTTATATCGAGGAGCAAGATATCGGCTTAACGGTAAATAATAAATAGAATTAATCCTGCGCAAAAGTCCCTTGGCAAAAAAATGAAGTTCGGGTAATTTGCCGGTACGACAACATTCATTGGTCAATTTTTCATTCAAATTGACTCTTCCGCCCTTTAAAAAATACCCTTTTCCGGCAAAATATAAATGATCGTAAATATAGTAAGGATGCAAAATCAAATCTCCGTCAATCTCAATTATGTATTCATACCGACTTGCCGCAACCGCTTTATTCCTGCTCATAGCCAAGCGAAATCCCTTATCTTTCTGCCAAACGTGTATAATCGGAACCGGGAAATCGGCTTGAAACGACTGAATCAATTTTCCGGTTTCTTCCGTAGAACCATCATCTCCGATAATCACTTCGTCAGGCAATACAAATTGGTTACGAATGCTTTGCAAACACAAATTAAGCGCTTCCGGACGATTGTAAGTGGATACAATTAAAGAAACATTAGGATTCATTACCTTACAATGCATACTTGTATGTATTTATTTTCAATGTATAATTCTTTTTTTGTTTTCTTTTCACTCGTTCGATTTTTGAGCAAATTTTTTACTGATGAATTTTTTCAATCGTTTCAGAAGAAATGTGGAGGGCTTTTCCGATAAAAACGATTCAATGTGCCGCTTGATCTTATCCTCAAAAATATCTTGAATATCAATCAAGACGCCGGTTTCTTCCACCGCTCCGAAATTGTTATTCACCGCAGTTCCGAAAACGCGCATGCCGGGCGACAAATTCATGTAAGCGCTTACTAAAGGCGGAATATTGATTCCGTATTTTCGAACTTCCGTATTCAAGATTTTATAATCGTCTTTGTAGGATTTATGAGTAAATAAAGCGCTCATTTTCGCATAATCCGTATCGGTTTGCAAAGGATGAACCGGCATTATCAAATCATCCTTGTCGTGAAAATAATTATTTAAAAAATAAAGAATCATATTTCGGGCTTCCGGATTATACGTATTATACATGGTAACTTTTCCGAAAAAATAACGAATATCCGAATCAACAACGGACAAAGCGCCTAAGCCGTCCCACAGATTATCGAGAGCAAACAATCCTTTAGAATCCCTTCGAGTAGATTGATAATCCAACGAAACAAACGAACGTCCCAACTCCACCGTTTTCGGCAAGTAATCGTTGAGAAATCGGGGAGAAAACCGAAAAAGTTCGGCTGTCGCAATATTATCCGGTTGACCGTCCGAATCGAAGGTTATTTCATCTCCGCAACGAAAACGGTAACCGCCTATTATTTCCTCCGCAATCGGATCCCATACAATCAATTGCTTGTAAGGAATATCCATTGTATCAAACGCATCTATATCCGTTGATTTTCCCGTTCCTCCTCCGTAATAACGAAAAGCGATTTCCCGCAAACGACCGACTTCAAGCATTGCATTCGGAGCTGTATGAGCCGTAAACAAATAAATCTCATTGCCGGATTTATTGGTTTTCCGAAAAAGTTTATCCGGAGTTAACTCGGATTTAAGCGCTTGTCGTCCGATTTTAGGAATCACTTCGTCCATATTTCAATTTTTTCTAACAAGATCATACACGGTTTGTTTCACCCAATCCGTCCATTGTTGCGGATTTTTGGAAGAATCAAAAGTTTGCCACGGAATCGGTTTTCCGAACCGGATGGTAAATGTTTTATTTTTTGATTTGAACAATTCATGCGGCAAAAATAGCATTTCTATATTAAATTTCAGCTTTAATTGCTGTCTTAAATTAGCGATCGAATAAAAAAAATCGGAGTTTTTCGCATCAAAATAAACGGGAACAATATCTCGCTGATATTCAATTGCTTTTACAACAAGCATTTTTCTCCATTCCAAATCGCAAATCTTCCCTTTGATTTTTCTGGAGCATATTCCCGCCGGGAATGTAAGAATTTGATTCGGAGAAGCAAAAGCCTCATTAAGCATTGTTGCGGCGCCCCGTCCCTGTTCGCCGAGCCTGTTCACCGGAACAAAAATGGGTTTCAAAGGCTCGATAAAATAAAGCAAGTCATTCACAATGTATTTGATACGCCGGTTGTAATGATTGCCTAAAAAAGAAGACAAGCAAATACCGTCCGCTCCACCCAGCGGATGATTCGATGCAAATATACATGGCGTATCAAAATCCGGAAGATTATCCTCGCCGACCACGTTAAGCCGAAAATGAAAAGAATCAACCATCCGATTCATAAATTCAACGCCGGTTACATCTTCATTATCTTTAATCAGTTGATTAATATCATCTTGATGAAGCAGCTTGGCTAAAGCTTTTATGACAAAAGAAGGTATCTTTTTTGCCGTTTGGGGCGCTTTCCTACAGAGTATCTCTTGAATATCAATATAAAAATGTTGACTTTGCTTCATATTAAAAACGGAAATTCGAACAAATGTACAACATTTATTCGAAAATTATTAAAAGCCAAAAAAGTTTTCAAAATTTTTCGTAAATTTGTAACAGAATTGAAAATATTTTTTTTATTTCATGCAACGTTTGACTTGTTTTTTTCATCTATATATACTAATGAGTACTCACATAAAAAGTAAAAAAATATGAAAAAGCGAAATTTATTATTTATTCTCTTCTTGTCGGGTATCGGAATCGGATTATCCGGTTGTAATTTTACCAACAAAGGAAATTCTCAGACTTTTTATAATACCTTGGCAGTCGTTGATTCGGATCCGGATGGACGAACCATCGTTTGCACCTCGTATGGATATCTTGCCGCCCCTTCGTTAACGGATGTTTCCCCCGGAAATTGCATTTTTATCCGCCAATTTACGCTTGACTACGATAATCAACCTACCTCCGGATATTATACGATAAGCGACATTGTGAAAGAAACGGTCAATCAATCCTCTCCCGCTGTAGATAATCCGACTGAATTAGGAAACTACACGCTTCCGTTTTCCTCGATAGACAACGTATATACGGATGAATTTTATAAAGGCAGAATTTTTATTGTGGCAACATGTAAAGATAAAAATCCGGCGCTTCGCTTGGTGTATAATCCCTCGGAAGAAGAAACCGACGGTATAAAAAATTTCTACTTGCAGGCCGCGCCATCGTCTTCTACTCCGAACGCTTCAGATGTTCAAACCCTTTATGCATTTAACTTGTATGATATGATTCGGGTGGCCAACCAAGATACTCTCCGAACATTTAAAGATTATACGGATCAATACGACTTCTGGTACATAAAAGCAAAACTGAATTATGTATCCGATACAACGAACAACGAACCGGTGTATGGAACAATATCGGGTAATCCGCTTGAATTGTATATCTTTAAGAATCAATAAATGTACAAGCAATTAATTATCCGGCTCTTCAATATCGTTATCCGCCCCGAAAAAACGTGGAAAGCATGTAATGATGAACAGGATAACGATAACACCGATTTTTTTAAGAGCTATTTATATCCGATCTTCGGAATAATAGCTCTTTTTTCTTTTGTCGGTATTTTATTTTACTTGAAAGAATGGAATGTCCGGATTGCAATAAAACAAGTAATCAAAGAAACCATCCCTTATTTTGCGGGTTATTTTATCGCCGTATTTGCTTTATCCCGATTGAGCGCAACGTTCTTTGATGAGAAACCGACAAATTCGGTTTGCGAACGCTTTACGGGATATGCTTCGGCTGCCGTTTACGTAACGGCAGCGCTTTACGCTTTATTCCCTTTTTTCCCTATTATACAAGTACTTACTTTATATACATTTTATATTGTTTGGCAAGGCGCCGTACATTACCTCCGAATAAAAGAACAACTTTTAACCAAATTTACTATCTTTGCAAGCATTTTGATAATTCTTGCTCCGCTAATCGTACGGTGGGCGCTTTCACTGACGATGCCGGACTGAATAAAACCGGATTTTGACTTATGTCATACTCGAATAACATCGTTATTAAAAATAAAAAGGCTTCTTTCGATTACGAATTTATAGAAACTTTCGTAGCCGGAATCGTATTGACCGGAACGGAAATCAAATCCATCCGTTTGGGGAAAGTCAGTTTGGTAGATACGTATTGTACTTTTGTTAAGCGGGAACTTTGGATGAAGAATATGAATATTTCCGAATATTTCTACGGAACGTATAACAATCATTCGGCGCGGCGCGACCGGAAATTGCTGTTGAATCGGAAAGAACTGAACAAAATTGACCGTTTGTCGCAAACTACGGGACTCACCATCATCCCCGCCAAATTATTCCTGAACGAAAAAGGGTTGGCCAAAGTAGTCATTGCCGTTGCCAAAGGAAAGAAAGCCTACGATAAACGACAAAGTTTGCGCGAAAAAGACGATAAACGAGATATGGATCGGTTGTTTAAAAAATAAAAGGATATAAGTATGCCTACATTAGAACAACTTTTAAAAGAACGTATCCTTATTCTCGACGGAGGAATGGGGAGCATGATACAACAATACAATCTTACCGAAGAAGATTACCGAGGGAAGCAATTTGCTCGATTACCCGGATCAATGAAGGGAAACGGCGATATGTTGTGCATCACCCGTCCGGATGTTATTCAAGAGATTCATGCCGCTTATTTGGAAGCAGGCGCCGACATCATTGAAACCAACTCATTGAATCTCACAAGTATATCCATGGCCGATTACGGTTTGGAAACCTATGTGACCGAACTGAACCGGGCAGCCGCCCGCATTGCTAAAGAAGTTGCGGACAAATATACCCGTCTGAATCCCGATAAACCCCGGTTCGTGGCAGGCTCCATCGGACCGACCAATAAAACGGCGTCAATCTCTCCCGATGTATCCGATCCGGCCTATCGCGCCGTCACTTTCGACGGATTACGAACCGCTTATATCGAGCAGATCACCGCTTTGATCGAAGGCGGAGCAGATGCGATTTTAATCGAAACGGCATTCGATACCTTGAATGTGAAAGCGGCTTTAATGGCGGCCGAACGATCCATGCTCCGATTGAAGAAAACAATACCGGTGATGGTTTCGTTCACGATTGCAGGGAAAAGCGGACGTTTGCTTTCGGGACAAACGCTCGAAGCGGCGATGGTATCCGTTTCTCATGCCAATCTGTTGAGTGTGGGGTTGAATTGCTCGTTTGGCGCGCAAGACATGAAACCTTTTCTGAAAGCGTTGAAAAGAGTCTCTCCTTATTATATCAGCGCATATCCAAATGCCGGTTTACCGAACAGTTTGGGTCAATACGATGAAACGCCTGAAACTATGGCGGTGCAAATCAAAGAATACATTGACGAAGGTTTGGTCAACATTATCGGCGGTTGTTGCGGCACCACTCCGGCGCATATTGCGGCTATTGCCAAGTTAGTTGATGCCCGCCCGTCCCCTGTCATTGCGGGTCAGACCCGCAATCCCCACGATCTCCTTCTTTCGGGATTAGACGTTCTGACCATACACTGCAACATTCCGAATACCGGAGATCCTAAACCGGCAACCGCTTCTTTCACGCTTATCGGCGAACGTTGCAATGTGGCCGGCTCCCGAAAATTCCTTCGCCTCATTAAAGAAGAGAAATACGAAGAAGCCTTGAGTATTGCCCGTAAACAAGTGGACGACGGCGCACAAATCCTCGACGTCAATGTGGACGACGGACTATTGGATGGAGTAAAAGAAATGACTACTTTCTTGAATCTCATGGCATCAGAACCCGATGTAGCCCGTGTTCCGGTGATGATTGACAGTTCGAATTGGGAAATCATCGAAGTCGGATTGAAATGCTTGCAGGGAAAATCCATTGTTAATTCCATCAGCTTAAAAGCCGGCGAAGAAGATTTCTTGGAAAAAGCCCGCGCCATTCGTTCCTACGGAGCGGCCGTAATTGCTATGGCTTTCGATGAAAAAGGACAAGCCGATACGTTTGAACGGAAAATTGAAATTGCGACTCGCGAATACCGTTTACTGACGGAAAGAGCGGGATTTCCGCCGAGCGATATAATTTTTGATCCCAATGTACTTGCAGTCGCTACCGGTATGGAAGAACATGCCAATTACGGATCGGATTTCATTCGGGCCGTCGAATGGATTAAGAACAATCTGCCCGGAGCGAAAGTAAGCGGAGGCGTGAGCAATCTCTCTTTTGCTTTCCGAGGCAATGATTACCTGCGCGAAGCCATGCACGCGGTTTTCCTCTATCACTGCATTCGAAAAGGAATGGATATGGGGATTGTGAATCCGGCCTCATCCGTCCTTTACGAAGACATTGCTCCGGATTTACGGGATTTGATTGAAGACGTGATTTTGAATCGTCGTCCCGATGCAGCCGAACACTTGATTGAATATGCCCAACACACCAACGAAAATCGGGATAAAAAAGAAGAGAGGCAGGAAGACCGGCGCGCCTTACCTTTGGTCGAAAGATTGCAACAGGCTTTGATAAAAGGGGTTGGCGATTTTTTGGAAGAAGATTTGGCGGAAGCTTTACAACTGTACAATCAACCGGTTGATATTATTGACCAAGTGTTAATGGAAGGAATGAATACGGTGGGAAGTCTGTTCGCAGACGGTAAAATGTTTCTTCCGCAAGTCGTTAAAACCGCACGAACTATGAAAAAAGCCGTAGCCATTCTGCAACCGGCCATTGAAGCCGGCAGGAAAACCGGCGCTCAAAAAGCCGGTAAAATATTGCTGGCTACCGTTAAAGGCGATGTTCACGACATCGGTAAAAACATCACCGGCGTCATTCTATCCTGCAACAATTATGAGATTATAGATATAGGAGTAATGGTTCCTCCCGAAGAAATCCTCCGGATAGCAAAAGAAAACGATGTGGATTTGATCGGCCTAAGCGGTCTGATTACGCCGAGTTTACAAGAAATGTCATTTGTAGCGTCGGAATTGGAAAAAGCCGGATTTACCCGACCTTTGTTAATCGGCGGAGCAGCTACTTCACGGTTGCATACGGCCTTGAAAATAGCGCCTTTGTATCATGGACCGGTAGTCCATGTTCCGGACGCTTCGCAAGCGGTTCCCGTTGCCAATCAATTGCTTAATTCTTCAACAAAAGAAGATTATATACATCAAGTCAAAGAAAGCTATCAAGCTTTGCGCGATAAAACCCAACCGGTTGATACGGTTTCGTTGGAATATGCGCGCGCGCATTCCTTCCGACCGGATTGGTCTGATTACGAGCCTCCCAAGCCTTCGTTTATCGGGACAAAAGTTCTCGATGCGATTCCGGTAAAAACAATTCGCCGGTATATGAATTGGGGAGCCTTTTTAGCTGCATGGAAATTTCCGGTAAAATACGGGAAATACATGCAATTGAAAACCCCGGAAGAAAAACAAAATTGGCCGGCCGCTTTCTCCGGAGAAGAAAAAAAGAAAGTCGAAGAAGCGATTCGCTTGATGGAAGATGCGCAAGCCGCTTTGGATGAATGGTCGGAAAACGATCCGGGATTTATCAAAGCGATTATCGGATTTTATCCGGTAACCGTCAAAAATGATTCTTTGATTGTGAAAGTCAATCCCGATAAAGAAATACGGATTCCCGTACTTCGTCAACAGGAAAAAAGAGACGATGAAGTATATAAATCCGTAGGCGATTTTGTAAAACCCGAAGGCGATTTTATCGGTTTCTTTGCGGCAACCGCGGGAAAAAACGAAAAAGCGTGCGATTGTCCGCATCCTTCGGACGACTATGCGGAAATGCTTCGTCAACTCTTGCGCGATCGTTTAGCGGAAGCTGCCGCCGAATACCTGCACGAACACGTTCGCAAAACCGATTGGGGCTATGCTCCCGATGAATCCTATACTCCGGAAGAATTATTAAAAGCGTCCTATCGCGGTATTCGTCCGGCTTCCGGTTATCCTTCGCTCCCGGATCTTTCGTTAAACTTTATCCTTGACGAATTGCTTGACATGAAAAAAATAGGCATTCGTCTTACTCCTAACGGCGCCATGGATCCGAACGCTTCCGTAGCCGGATTATACTTCGCGCATCCCGAATCCGATTATTTCAGAATCGGAAAAATCGCCGCCGACCAATTAACCGATTACGCCGCTCGCAAAGGCGCTTCACCGGAAGAAACCCAAAAGTGGTTGGGGTGAAAAGGTGCATTTTCCGCAACAAAACAATTATTTACCGGATTTTCCGATGTTTTTCCGGAAAGAATATTGCTCGGTAGGAAAGTAACTTTCAATACTTGTTTATTAAAAAAAAAGTATTATCTTAGCGGCGGATTCGATGTCGCCGAAAATCAACAATAGACAAAAACATGGGAATCCGCTGAATACGAGCATATTTCCGTTTCCTCCGTAAGGCAAAAAAGACTATTATGAGCGAGATGTATGAAATAATACAGAAAAGATTTATGAAGAATTCGGTATTCCGAAAGAAGAATAAATTTTAATCTTCTGAAAATAAAAACAGATAAAAACCAATTTTATTTACGCATGAAAGAAAAAATTGAACAACTAAACAAGATGAACCAGCAAGCCGAATTAGGCGGCGGGGCAGACCGCATTGCGAAGCAACATGCGGCAGGAAAATTGACTGCGAGAGAAAGAATCGAGCTATTATTGGAAAAAGGCACTTTCGTTGAAGTTGACAAATTTGTCACTCACAAGTGTTACGATTTCGGGATGGAAAAACAACGTCCGTTAGGCGATGGAGTTGTGACGGGGTACGGTTTAATCGGTAACCGTACGGTGTTTGTTTTTGCACAGGATTTTACTGTTTTCGGAGGCGCTTTATCGGAAACTTACGCCCAGAAGATTTGTAAAATCATGGATTTAGCGATAAAAGTCGGCGCTCCGGTTATCGGATTGAACGATTCGGGCGGCGCTCGTATTCAAGAAGGCGTTCGTTCACTGGCCGGGTATGCCGATATTTTTCTCAGAAACTCGCTGGCGTCGGGAGTAATTCCCCAAATCAGCGCAATCTTAGGCCCGTGTGCGGGAGGAGCCGTTTATTCGCCGGCGCTTACCGACTTTATCCTTATGGTTAAAGAAAGCAGCTACATGTTTATTACGGGGCCGGATGTAGTGAAATCCGTTACACAGGAAGATGTAACCAAAAACGAACTGGGTGGCTCCGATATCCACACCGGTCGTTCGGGAGTCGCTCATTTCTCGGCCGACAACGACATTGACTGTATATTGAAAATACGGGAATTAATATCGTTTCTTCCTAATAACAATATGGAAGAACCCCCGTTCGTACCAACGACCGACAGTCCCAACCGTACCGATTCGTCGTTGGATTTATTGGTTCCGACAAATCCGAATCAGCCCTACGACATTAAAGAATTGATTACTTCGGTGGCTGACGACGAAGACTTTATGGAAGTACAAGAAGATTATGCAAAAAACATTGTAATCGGTTACATCCGCTTAAACGGGAAAAGCATCGGAGTGGTGGCCAATCAACCGGCCTCTTTGGCAGGAACCCTTGACATCAACGCATCGGTAAAGGCAGCTCGCTTCGTTCGTTTTTGCGACGCTTTTAACATTCCGATACTCACATTCGTTGACGTTCCGGGCTTCCTTCCGGGCATAAATCAAGAGTACGACGGAATCATTCGTCACGGCGCCAAATTGCTGTTCGCTTACTGCGAAGCAACCGTTCCGAAAGTAACGGTTATCACGCGCAAAGCATACGGCGGCGCTTACGATGTGATGAGTTCCAAGCATATCCGGGGCGATATTAATTTTGCTTATCCGACGGCCGAAATCGCCGTAATGGGAGCCGACGGCGCCGTAAATATCCTTTTCCGTAAGGAAATCGCCGACGCTAAAGATCAAGAAACCAAGCGGAAAGAATTGCAAGACGACTATCGTGAAAAATTTGCTAATCCCTATCGTGCAGCCGAATTGGGTTATATTGATGAAATCATCGAACCTTCCGTAACCCGTCCGCGCTTGATTCGCAGCTTTGAATTGCTTGCCAACAAACGGCTATCCAATCCACCGAAAAAACATTCGAATTTACCATTGTAAAATTATGATAAAGAAAGTATTAGTAGCTAATCGCGGCGAAATAGCCATGCGAATATTTCGCAGCTGCCGCGTAATGAATTTACCTACCGTAGCCATTTATACGCACGCCGATCGTGGCGCTTTACACGTGCGTTATGCTGAAGAAGCCTACTGTATTTCGGAAAACGAAGCGGATACTTCCTACTTGAAGCCGGAAATTATTCTGAATATCGCCAAGAAAACGGGAGCAGCTATTCATCCGGGTTACGGTTTTTTGTCGGAAAACGCCGATTTTGCTCGCCGATGTGAAGAAGAAGGCGTTGTATTCATTGGTCCGAGCGCTGATATCATTGCTAAAATGGGCATAAAAACCGAAGCGCGTAAAATCATGGAAGCAGCCGGAGTTCCGATTGTTCCGGGAACAAAAGAACCGGTAAGCATGGAAAATGTTCATGCTAAAGCCAAAGAAGTCGGATATCCGATTATGTTAAAAGCGCTGGCCGGCGGAGGAGGAAAAGGAATGCGTATGGTTCGCAAAGAGGAAGATCTGGAAGCCGCTTTTCGTATGTCCGCTTCCGAAGCAGCCAACTCGTTCGGAGACGATGCCATCTACATCGAAAAATACATCGAAAATCCGCACCACATCGAAGTGCAGGTATTGGGCGATAAATACGGAAACGTGATTCACCTCTACGAACGGGAATGTTCGATTCAGCGACGCAACCAAAAAGTAATCGAAGAATCGCCGTCGCCGTTCGTAAAAGAAGAAACGCGCAAGAAAATGCTGGCCATCGCTGTCGCCGCTTGCAAGAAAATCGGATATTACAGCGCCGGAACATTGGAATTTATGATGGATAAAGATCAGAATTTCTATTTTCTTGAAATGAATACCCGTTTGCAGGTAGAACATCCGGTGACGGAAGC
Organism: Candidatus Azobacteroides sp.; assembly: GCA_009778655.1. Taxonomy (GTDB): domain Bacteria; phylum Bacteroidota; class Bacteroidia; order Bacteroidales; family Azobacteroidaceae; genus Azobacteroides. Next base: position 3,506 of record WRFZ01000163.1, on the reverse strand, counting down.
ATGTACGGGCGTTGATTTGGTGCGCGACATGATTCTGATTGCAGGAGGCAGTCCACTACCCTACAAACAGGAAGAAATCGAATTTCGAGGCGCCGCTATCGAATGTCGGATTTATGCCGAAGACCCGGAAAGCAACTTTATGCCTTCACCCGGAGTCATCCGCGTACGCGAAGCGCCCGAAGGACGAAATGTGCGATTGGACAGTTGCGCTTACGCCGGTTTTGAAGTTTCTTTGCATTACGACCCGATGATCGCTAAATTATGCAGTTGGGGACGAAATCGCGAATCGGCTATTTCCAACATGAGGCGCGCCTTAAGGGAATATAAGATTTTGGGAATCAAAACAACGATTCCTTTCCATCAGCGGGTATTGCAAAACAGCACCTTTTTGAAAGGCAATTACGATACGACCTTTATTGATACGAAATTCGATAAAGAAGAACTCAAGCGTCGCGAGAATAACGATCCGACGGTAGCGATCATCGCTGCCTCTTTGAAACATTTCGAGCAGGAAAAAGAAGCAGCCGCCCGCGCTACCACAGTTCCGTTGGTAGGAGAATCTTTATGGAAACATTACGGCAAATTACAAATGTCGGCAAATAACTTCTAATTATAAAAGAAATGAAACCTTTAGCAACTTATTATGCAACGTTGAACGATTTACCGGATACCGAATTTAAAGTGGAAATTCTGGAAGACGGTCCGATCAAAAAAATATCCGTTAACGGAACCATTTATGACGTGGATTATAATGTAGGCGGCGATACCATTCACTCGATCATCATGAATAACCGATCGCACGGCGTACAGATAACCACCGTTGGAAATTCCGAATACGAAATAAAAAACAAAGGCGATTATTTTTTGGTAAATGTCGTTGACGAATTGAAAAGAATGCGTATGGCACGTTCCAAATCCTCGGTAATCGGTCGTCAAGTCATTACGGCGCAAATGCCGGGCGTTATCTTGAAAGTATATGTCAAACCGGGCGACGAAGTAAAAGCCGGCGATCCGCTTTGCGTATTGGTAGCAATGAAAATGGAAAACGAAATCCGAAGTCCGATTGACGGAACCGTAAAAGAAGTATATATCAAAGACGCCGATAAAATGGCGGTCGGCGATAAAATGCTTGTAGTTGAATAGTAACGAGTAACAAGAGACGAGTGACGGGGGAACCGGTTACTCGTCCTTGCTACTCGTTACTTGTCACTTGTCACTCGTCACTCGTCACTCGTCACTCATTGATATGATTACCGTTTTCTTCGTATCCGCATTCAGTTTTTTGGTTAATATGCCCTTGGGCGCTTGGCGGGAGCGTTACAAACGTTTTTCACTTCCTTGGTTCATCATCATCCATCTGTCGGTACCTTTCATCATCACGTTGCGCATTTGTTTAGAAGCAAATTCTTATTTTATACCTTTATATATAGCCTTGGCGGTCACCGGTCAATGGAGTGGTAAGCAATTGTTTGCACGAGAACCGAATGACGAATAATTTGTCATTAATCAGTAAATAAAGCTCGACCGACAGCCGGCTGAATCGGAATCTGATTCCGAAATTATCCCGTAATTCACCGACCGACATTCGTCACAAAAATGTAACAGGAAAGAAAGTTTATGTAACGATACGACAACTCCATGTAACATTTTTTTGCAAAAAGTTAAAGATATTTAACATATCTTTGCACTCAAAATAATTTTAAAACCCTCAATACTTAATGACATCTTTTAATTTATAGTGATTATGAGAAAGATTATTCTTAACAAAACTTATCGTTTTTTATTCTTATTTCTTTTTGTTCCTTTGTGGTTAAGCGCCCAAGACATTACGGTTACCGGTAAAGTGACCGATAATAAAACGGGGGAAGAGCTGATCGGCGTAAGTATTACGGAAAAAGGAACAACCAACGGTGTTGCAAGCGACGTTGACGGAAATTATTCGTTAACGGTTTCCCGCAACGCAACTTTAGAGTTTATTTATTTGGGATACGTCACCCAAGCGGTTCCCGTTCAAGGACGAACCTTAATTAATGTAGTTCTTGCGGAAGACACAAAAGCTTTGGGAGAAGTAGTGGTGATCGGGTACGGTACTCAACGGAGAGAAGCTGTAACCGGATCGGTATCTTCCATACAGGGAAACGTGTTGCGCGATATACCTGCCGGTAATGTTACCAACGCCCTGCAGGGACGTTTACCCGGTGTGGTAATGACGCAAACCAACTCGCAACCCGGACAGAACCTGCAGATCCGTATCCGTGGTACCCGTTCATTAAATGCTACCAACGACCCGCTGGTGGTATTGGACGGTATTCCTTTTGCAGGCAATATCGGCGACATTAACCCGAGCGACATTAAAGCCATTGACATTCTGAAAGATGCGTCCGCTACCGCGATTTACGGTTCGAGGGGCGCAAACGGCGTCATTATGGTAACCACCTATAAAGGAAATGTCGGACAACAGGCGCGTGTCTCCTACGACGGCTATTACGGTATAGTTACATTGTTTCACAGATATCCAATGATGACCGGCGATCAGTTATACCAATTAAGGGGAACCGCCAATAAATACATGACGACTGACGACAACGGGAATCTTGTTCCTCAATTGGGTCGAGATGAACAGTTGGGACAAAATACCGATTGGCAAGACTTACTGTATAAAAAAGGAGCGATGACCACGAATCATCACATCAATGTAACGGGTGGAACCGAAAAGGCTTCATATAATTTCGGCGCAGGATATTTCAAACAATCTTCTTTGATACCGGAGCAGGATTACAGCCGTTTTAACTTGAACTCAAGTCTCGACCAGCAAATCGGCCAATACATCAAAGTAGGTTTTACCACCAATACGAACTATGCCATGACCAACGGACAAAACTTGAGCTTGGTTCAAGCGCTATTGTTGTCTCCGTTAATTAATCCTTACAACTCGGACGGCAGTTGGAAATATTTAGGTTCCGACCCTATAAATGCAAATCAATGGCTTTATTCAAAAAAGACTTCGGAATCTTTTGGCGACGGGTATGCCGATAACCAAAAAACGTTCGGGACTTATAACTCCATCTATGGCGAAGTGAAAATACCCGGCGTTGAAGGCTTGAGCTACCGCATCAATATCGGTCTAAATTACTGGACGCTTAACAGAGGACAATATCGCGGCGTCGGCGTTTTTAACAGCGGTCAATCTTCCGCATCTGTGCAACAGCAAAACAATACAGACTGGACAATAGAAAATATCTTGACGTACGACAAGCATATTGATAAACATCACATTAATTTAACCGGCTTGTATTCGGGAGAAAAAACGCAATCCACTCAAACGTATGTTTCTGCCACCCATGTGCTTGCCGACTTTTTACAGTATTACAATTTGGGGCAAGTGGAAACTTCCGGAACTGATATTGTGGTTAACCCGAGTAATTCAACCGGGCAGGGTCAGTATTTAAATGAGTATGGTCTGATATCGTGGATGGGACGCGCCATGTATGATTACGACAGCCGCT
>WRFZ01000162.1 GCA_009778655.1 Candidatus Azobacteroides sp. | reverse complement strand
CGTTCAATTGCGAATCCATATCAAACAAAAAATCGAAGCGGTCGTACACCGGATTATAACGAAATACTTGTCCATTATAGGAATAAGCAAGAAGAACCGAATTTTTATAAACTAATTTAACCCATAGAACATTAACCGTTTGAAAAGGTAATTGATAAACGCGGTGGTCATCCCCAGCAATTCGAAGAATCCCCGTTTTGGAAGAAACCCAGATAAATCCGTTATTGTCTTTGCATACCGATGTTGTTTCCCGCATGGAAATTCCGTACATATCATTCATACTATAGAATTTCACATTTTGCGAATATGCAAAGAACGTGGATATTGCAAATGAAACAAGTATTAATAATCGGCTTTTCATCATACAGGTATATCGTTTTAATGCCAAACTCAAGTCAGATACCTACCGTTGAAAGGGCAACAAATTTTCATAGTTTCTTATGGTCATTTACAATATTTGATTTTTCATTGTTATCTCCTTTATGGATAAATACTAAATTATGATAAAAATGTATTGAAACTATTTTTTTATCAAAATAACTTTCCCTGTAATTTTCATCAATTATTTCTTGGTGATTTAAACAATCCGTGAGACTTTTCAAAAAATTCATTGCTGTTTTGGAATTATTCAAGTTTTTACTGTCTCCTCCGTAATCCTCCCAATAGGAGGTTTGTATGTCCTCTATCGCATACACTCCACCCTCTTTTAATTTTGGGAAAAGTATTTTAAACGTTTCAATAATATGTTCATTCAGATGACTTCCATCATCTATTATTATATCCAAAGGACCGATTGTTTCGGTTATTTTTTTCAAAAATACGCTGTCAACTTGACTTCCCTGATAAATTTTGATACGGTTTTCCTGTAAAGCCGATTTATCATAAATATCAATAGAATATATTTTTCCAAAAGGAAAATACTTCTTCCACATTCTTAAAGAATTTCCACCGGCCTTTGGATTTTCATATCCGCCGACGCCAATTTCAAGAAGTTTTATTTTTTTGTTTCTGAAATTCCGAAAATGGTTCATGTAATGCGATGTGTACCAATGAAATTCTGCTTTATCTGATTTATATAATCTTGCCAATAACGTCAAATTGCTTGAAACAAACGGCGCCAATAAATTTGCTATCGTTTTTCTTAAAACATCGCCTTGTTCAACCGTAAGCCGTTGCTGTAAATAGGTTTTTATTTTATTATAAATACTCATTTCTAAAATTTTTTTGTATCCTTTTTAGGATGATTAATAACCGGTTTAATATTGTTGCCCGACACACTATCGGCGAATCGCTTAGCAACGTTCGTCTTCTTATTGTTTTTATATGCTGATTATATCTGATTTACGATGTTAAAAAAAGATTTGCTCGCAAAGGTAAACAATAACCAAGAAAAAAAACGTAAATTTACCGAAATTTTCTTTCATGACCGATAAAGAGCGATACCGAGAGCTGTGCATCCGAGAACCGTCCATTCCTATTTATTCAAGGGATTGGTGGTTGGATTGCGTTTGCGGGGAAAATAAATGGGATGTTCTGTTGTATTTTTCTGAAGGTTGTTCGGAAGCAATCGAAGCGACTTTTCCTTTTTATACTCCTTATAAAAAGGGAATCACCATGCCGGCTTTTACGCAGACCCTGGGCATTTGGTTTAATCCGAATTTCGAGAAAGAAAATTATTCCAAGAATTTACTGCGAAAACAAAACATTTGCGAACAATTGATTCGGAATTTACCGGAACATACCTATTTCATTCAGAATTTTCACTATTCGTTTACGGATTGGCTACCTTTTTATTGGAAAGGTTATCGTCAAACGACCCGATACAGTTATATATTGCCGGATATACGGAACTTCGCCGAAATAGAAAAAAAACGGAGCTATGATATCCGTCAAAATATACATAAAGCTCGGACAAAGTATCAAATGGAAATTAAATCACGACTTCCGGCGGATTTGTTTTTGGAAATAAATGCTGAAACCTACAAACGGCAAGGGAAAAAAGCGTATCAACCCGAAATATTGCGGCGATTGATTGAAACGTCTTATGCAAGAAATCAAGGAAATATTTGGGGCGCTTTTGATCCGTCCGGAAAGTTGCATGCCGCCGTTTTCGTCGTAATACAGAAAAACTGTGCGTATTACATTGCCGGAGGAAGCGATTCGATCGGACGAAAATCGGGCGCCCATCTTTTTGTTTTATCTGAAGCGATCCGCGCAGTATCGAATATTTCCGCCTCGTTCGATTTCGAAGGTTCCATGATACCGGGCGTAGAGCGTGTCTTTCGCTCATTCGGCGCTATTCAAATCCCTTATTTTACAATCTCAAAAGGAAGTCGCCCTTGGATACGCACGGCGGTCAAAGCGCTTCGCAATTGTCTTCCAAATCGCCAGACATGATACAAAAAATACAAAACTACATAGAAAAGGGAAAGCTGTTGAATGTCGGCGACACAATCATTGTCGGCTTGAGCGGGGGAGCAGATTCCGTGGCGCTCTTGCATATTTTGCATAATCTCGGATACTTTTGTATCGTTGCACATTGTAATTTTCATTTGCGGGGAGAAGAATCCGAACGGGATGAACGCTTTGCCTCCGATTTCGCCGCTTCATTGAGCCTGCCTTTTTTCAAACAGGATTTTAATACAAAAGTTGTCGCGAAACAACGGGGAATATCCGTCGAAATGGCTGCCCGTGATTTACGCTACCAATGGTTTGCCGAATTGAGAGAAAATCGTCAAGCGGATGCAATTGCAGTCGCTCATCACCGGGACGACAGCATTGAAACGCTGCTTCTCAATTTAATTCGCGGAACGGGTATCAAGGGTTTGACCGGTATTCAACCGCAAACGGGATACCTTGTCCGTCCTTTGCTTTGCGTTTCCAAAAAAGAAATTCTTCAATACGTTCAAGCGAAAAATCTTCCTTTTATTACCGATTCGAGTAATGAACAAGACGACCCAGTTCGAAACAAAATCCGTTTGCAAGTAATCCCGCTTTTGGAAACGATTAACCCGTCGGTTCGGGAAGCGATTGTCCAAACCATGGATAATCTGAATGAAACAAATAGAATCTATGAGAAAGAAATTGAAAAAGCGATTCAAGTCGTATATCATCCGGAGAAAGGAAGTATTTCCATTCCGTTGTTGAAAACATTTCCTTCGCCCGAATCTGTTTTGTTTGAATTATTAAAGAGATACGATTTTGGAAAAGAAGTTATCCGGGAAATCTGTAATGCGATGGATAGTCAGCCCGGAAAACTGTTTTATGCGCCGGAACATTACATAGTGAAAAATCGGGATGAATTTCTTCTTTCGCCTATTGTCCGGGAAGAAAAAAAGGAATATTTTATTCAAGTGAATGATACGTTTTTGGAATCTCCTTTCCGAATGGAAATCAGTCTCCGGACAAATGATACGAATACCGCTATTGATAAAAATGCAAATACGGCTTGTTTGGACTACGATAAACTTCAATTCCCTTTAATGCTTCGGCGATGGAAGATCGGCGATAAATTTATGCCGATAGGGATGAAGAACTTTCAAAAGTTAAGCGATTTTTTTACAAATCACAAATTCAACAGGATGCAAAAAGAGAAAACATGGATTCTTGTATCCGGTAAAGCGATTGTTTGGGTGGTAAATCATCGTATAGATGAACGATTTAAAGTTAATAATGCCACAAAAAAGCGCTATATTTTAAAACTTTTATGAATTTTATTTGGAATACAAAAGTTTTTATTTACTTTTGCATCGAAAATAACCCATTTGTAGTAAATAATCCAAATAATCAAAAAATATAATACATTCTATTTGCTACTCTCAATTAGTATGTGATGTATTTCAACTCAAAACGGTTTTTTATTGCTATTCAAATAATAATTTATTAATTTATTTTATGCAGAAATATACTATTTTGCAATTAAAAGAAATGGATCAAAGCAATCTGATTGCTTTGGCTAAAGAATTAGGCTTGAAAAAAGTCGAAAAGTCAAATAAAGACGCTTTAATTTATCAAATCCTTGATCAACAGGCGATAGTTAACGCAGCCTTACAAACGTCAACTGGGAAGAACAACGAAGGCGTTTTACAGAAGCGTCGCGGACGGCGACCCAAAGGAGATAAATTGCAACCGAAAAAAGAAACTAAACCGGAAACAATTGCTCCGACTGAGGAAGTTAAAAAAGAAAAAGCGGCTCCCGCTCCAAGTCCGGAACCGCAAAAAAAGATTCTGAAAAAGAAAGAGGTAAAAGTCGAAAAAAAGAAAAAAGAACCGGAGGCGATGAAAGAAGCGCCGAAACAACAGGAACAACCGAAACAACAAGAACAACAACCGGAAATCGAGTTGATTCAACAACCGGAACCGGTTCAACCGAAGAAAGAAATAACGGTTCAAGCAGAACCGACTGAAAAAAGGAAAAAAAGAGCGCGTATTGAAAATCCGGCGCCGGTTCAAGTGAATCCCGTTTCTCCGGCTCCGATACCTTCTCCGGAACCGGAAAAAGAAATAATCGAGCCGGAACCTCCTTCAACGGAATCGCAAACCAAAAAGGAATTACCGAAAGAAGAAAATACTGCTCCGGGTAAACTCGTTTTCCGTCACAATCCGGAAGTGAAAAGCGTAATGGACGAGATTTTGTTTACGTCTAAAACCCCGCAACCCAAGCAATCTCATTCGAATCAACCCAATCAACCGAATCAATCGAATCAGCAATCGGCGCAAAAGAACGGATTCAATGTAAATAAAAATTCCAACAGCGGAAATGTAAATGGCGTCAAAGACAAAGCCTATGAGTTTGAGGGAATTTTAATCGGAACAGGCGTATTGGAAATTATTCAAGAAGGATATGGATTTTTGCGTTCTTCGGATTACAATTATTTGCCTTCGGCAGATGATATTTATGTTTCCCAATCTCAGATTAAATTATTCGGATTACGTACCGGCGACGTGGTGGAAGGCCCTATTCGTCCGCCTAAAGAAGGAGAAAAATTCTTTCCGTTGGTTAAAGTGGATTTAATCAATGGTCTTCATCCGGAAGAAGTACGCGACCGGGTTCCTTTTGATCATCTGACTCCGCTGTTTCCGGACGAACGTTTTCGTTTGACGGCAAGTATGAGTCCGAAAGTGATTGACAGAATTTCTCCGAGGGTAGTGGATTTATTTTCTCCGATCGGAAAAGGTCAACGCGGACTGATTGTCGCGCAACCGAAAACCGGAAAAACCATGTTGTTGAAAGACATCGCCAATTCCATCGCTTGGAATCATCCGGAAGTATATATGATTGTATTATTGATTGATGAACGACCGGAAGAAGTAACCGATATGCAGCGAAGCGTGGATGCGGAAGTGATTGCCTCTACCTTCGACGAGCCGGCCGACAGGCATGTGAAAATCGCCGAAATTGTTTTAAGCAAAGCGAAACGCATGGTCGAATGCGGTCACGACGTCGTAATTTTATTGGATTCTATCACACGCTTGGCGCGCGCTTATAATACGGTGCAACCGGCTTCCGGAAAAGTTTTATCGGGAGGAGTTGACGCTAATGCTTTACAAAAGCCCAAGCGATTTTTCGGAGCGGCTCGGAATATCGAAAACGGAGGTTCATTAACCATCATCGCCACCGCTCTAACAGATACCGGATCGAAAATGGACGATGTTATTTTCGAAGAATTTAAGGGAACCGGCAATATGGAATTGCAGTTGGATCGTAAGCTTTCAAACAAACGAATTTATCCGGCAGTTGACATTATTGCCTCCAGTACCCGTCGCGAGGATTTATTGCAAGATCGCGATGCCATCAATCATATGTGGATTCTCCGTAAATACTTAGCTGATATGAACAGCTTGGAAGCAATGGAATTTGTAAAAGATCGTTTAGAAAAGACCTACAGTAACGAAGAATTTTTGGCTTCAATGAATGGTTAAAGTACGAGTGATCGTATTAAAAAATGGAATCCATTGATATATTAACGGGGCAAAATGTAATTATCCGGTATCAGTCGGCAACAATATTGCAACGAGCAGGAGCGCTTTTGTTGGATTATTTCTTTGTTATCGCCTATTTCTTTTTTATCTTTTTAATGTGGAAAACAGTAAAGAAGCAATTGTATTCCGATGAGATACTCATTTTGTTTTTTTTACTTTGGCTGCCGGCGCTCGGTTATCATTTCATTTTTGAATCCGTGTTGGGCGGAAAAACGCCGGGAAAAATGATTGTAAAAATCAAAGTAACCAAAAGCGACGGCTCGATTCCCGGAATAGGTTCCTATTTTTTAAGATGGCTCCTGTTGCCGATTGATCTGTTTCTTTGGGGAAGCGTCGGAACTTTGTTCATCCTTTTATCCAAAAATCACCAACGTTTGGGAGATATGGCGGCCGGAACCGTTGTCGTGAAAACCGATCCTTCGTTAACTTTCGATTTGGATGAAAGTTATTACGAATTTTCGGACAATTACGAACCCGCTTTTTTTCATGTTGATCGTTTAACCGCCGGTCAAATCGCTTTCATAACCAATTTATTGATTGAGCCTAAAAATAAAAGTGCAGTCAGCGCATCTGTCGCCGAATTGGCAAATAAAGTGAAAGAAATATTAGCGGTCGAATCGAATCTCGACGATCGGAAATTTTTGGAAACCATCGTGAGGGATTACAATTATTATGCAGCTTTGGAAATTTAGGAGAGGAAGCTGTCTTGAGAGTCTGCCACCCCATGCTTGCGAAATCCCCCGATAATTTTATTCTGCCGTAAATCGAGCCAAAGGCGTTTGTGCTTGATTCAAACTCAAGATGCCGTCTTGCAACGTGTAGTTATCTACCGCTTGAAATATTTTATTCATTTCATCTTCAACAGTCATATTATCCATACACATCTTCCGGGTAGAAATCATGCCCGAAAAATTTAATCGGTTATCCGGTCCGATTTTGTAAGTTCCGGCAAAATCATTGCATCCGCTGTTTCCGGAGACCCGGTTTTCAGTGACATTAAACGTCATGAAAGCTTCTATAGTCGGCTGCGGTTTCATTTCGGAAATTGCAATACCGTTTATTTCAAACAATTTCCATTTTTTATCGCCTAAAATTTCGTCTGTCTTCGTTGATGAAATTACGGATGCCGGTTTGCCGGCTTCCTGCTTGGCTGTTTCCTGCGATTTACAAGCGTTCATTCCCGTACCGAGAATAAAAAAACAAGCGCAGATAATTAAAAAAAAGTTCTTCATGTCTTTTTAATTTTTTGATTTATTGGTTTAAACTGCATTTTAGCTGTTTTTATTGTGTAAATTTTATTCATTCCTATAGCCGGAAAAATTTCCTTATTTGGTTAATACTTAACGTATTTTATACGATAAGTCAAAAATACTTAATGTATTATATATGATATTTAATAAATTGTTGTTCAATTTATTGTAAAAATTATTTTGCATTATTTTGTATTTATGCAAAAAAAGAAGTATATTTGTCGTCAAATAATGTTTTATGGATTTACTGTACATGCAGACATTTGTTTCGGTTGATTGTGTGGTATTCGGATTCGACAAAAATCAGTTGTATGTTTTAGTGGTTCGACGCAATTCGCTTGATTCTGACCGGAAAGGATTTAAATTGCCGGGAAGTCTGATTTATCAACCGGAGGATGCCGATGCGGCGGCTAACCGGGTGTTGAATGAATTGACAGGGATTCATAAGATGACTCTGAAGCAATTCAAGGCATTTACGTCGCCTAAACGCATAGCAGATAAAGAAGACGCCGAGTGGTTGGAATATGCCTATCATAATTCAATTGATCGTTTAATTACGATTGCTTATATTTCACTGTGTAAGATTACTCGTAAATTGAATGTAGCCTCCAAATACAAAGCCGTGGAATGGATTTCGGTCGGCCAACTGCCGCTGATGCCTTTCGACCACAATCAAATTGTGGAAGAGTCGCTGAAAGAAATCAGAAATTGGGTAGAAAACGATCCGGTAATTTTATTTGAATTATTGCCCGTAAAATTCACGGCAACCGAATTACGACTTTTGTATGAAGCCATTCACAACCGGAAGTTCGATGCTCGTAATTTTCATAAAAAGATGAACCAGATGCCCTTCGTTCTTCCTTTGGATGAATATCAGGAAAACGTTAAACACCGTGCCGCAAGGTATTACAAATTCGATCGTGTAGCATACAATAAAAGAAAAAAATACGGTTGACTAAATAACAGAAATAACAATATGTACCATAAAAAATTCATAATTCATAATTCATAATTTAAAATATGTATCTCTTAGGTTTTGATGTAGGAAGTTCTTCCGTAAAAGCATGTTTAACGGAAGTCGAATCGGGAAAAATCATTGCACAAGATTTCTTCCCGAAAGCAGAAATGCAGATTATCGCCAAAAAACCGGGTTGGGCCGAACAGGAACCGGAATCGTGGTGGGCAAACTTGAAATCAGCATTTGAATCGGTTAAAAATCAATCCGGTATCAACAGCGATGAAATAAAAGCGATTGGTATTTCATGGCAGATGCACGGTTTGGTTTTGGTTGACAAGAACAAGAAAGTACTTCGTCCGGCAATTATCTGGTGCGACAGTCGGGCGGTACCGTATGGCGAAAAAGCGTTTACCGTTATCGGGAAAGAACAATGCTTGTCGCATTTACTCAATTCACCGGGAAATTTCACGGCAGCCAAACTGGCTTGGGTGAAAGAAAACGAACCCAAAGTGTATGAACAAACAGACAAACTGATGCTTCCGGGCGATTATATCGGTATGCGTTTGACCGGTGACATCGTAACAACTGTAGAAGGTTTATCGGAAGGTATTTTCTGGGATTTTAAGAAAAATTGCCTGTCTGAAGAAATAATGCAATATTTCGGGTTCGATAAAAATTTTATTCCAGATATTAAGCCGACTTTCGGCATACAAGGAGTGGTATCGGCCGAAGCAGCCAAAGAATTGGGGTTGAAAAAAGGAACTCCGGTTTGCTACCGCGCCGGCGACCAGCCCAACAATGCACTTTCGCTGAACGTATTCAATCCGGGTGAGATTGCTTCGACTGCAGGAACTTCCGGCGTGGTTTACGGCGTGCTGGGACAAGTGAACTACGATCCTCTATCGCGCGTCAATACCTTTGCCCATGTGAATCACACGCCGAAACAAATCCGTCTGGGCGTTTTGCTGTGTATCAACGGTACCGGGATTTTAAATTCGTGGATGAAACGAAACATGGTTGCTTCGGGAATATCCTACAAAGACATGGACCGTTTGGCTTCTCAATCGCCCGTCGGCAGCAGAGGTCTTTCGATTATTCCTTTCGGTAACGGCGCCGAGCGTATTCTGGAAAATAAAGAAACCGGATGCTCCATTCACGGCATTAATTTCAATATTCACAGTCAGCAAGATCTGTTGCGCGCGGCTCAAGAAGGCATTGTTTTTTCGTTCCAATACGGCATGGAAATCATGAAAGCAATGGGAATGGATATCCGTGTCATCCGGGCAGGAAATGCCAATATGTTCATGAGTCCGATTTTCCGTCAAACATTGGCAAGCATCAGCGGAGCAACCATCGAATTGTATGACACCGATGGAGCTGCCGGAGCGGCCAAAGGCGCCGGTATCGGCGCCGGTATTTACAAAGATAATACAGAAGCGTTTGCTTCGCTCGAAAGATTGGCTGTCATTGAACCGGAATTGAAATTATCTGCTCAATATCAAGAAGCGTACCACCGATGGAAACAATGTTTGGGTACACGGTAACCGGCTACCGGTAACCGGTTACCGGTTAGTGAATGTTTTTATGTATGAAAGAAACTTCAGTAGCTAAATTTGAAGATTTGATTGTATGGAAAGAAGCTATGAATTTTGTTGTTTCCGTATATAATAAGTTCAAATTATGTAAAGATTACGGATTGAAAGACCAAATTCAAAGAGCTGCCGTTTCAATACCTTCGAATATAGCGGAAGGATATGAACGAAAAACGGATAAAGAGTTTGTTCAATTTTTATATATAGCAAAAGCGTCGTGTGGAGAAGTAAGGACACAGATTTATTTAGCTCTGAAATTAGATTATTTATCAAAAAATGATGGGTCGGAATTATTAGAACAATCTAAGAAAATATCAAGTATGCTTTATAAATTAATTCAATATCGTACGAAAGAATAAAAATCGGTCAATCCGGTTCCCGGTTCCCGGTTACCGGTTGCCCTAAAGATAAATTTCATTATTAAATAAAATTAAAAAAAAACTATGGCAACAAAAGAGTACTTCCCCAAAATCGGGAAAATTAAATTCGAAGGAAAAGACAGTAGAAATCCGTTGGCATTTCGTTATTACGATGCCGAAAAAGTAGTGTTTGGTAAAAAAATGAAAGATTGGTTCAAATTCTCCATGGCGTGGTGGCATACCCTTTGCGCCGACGGAGGCGACCCCTTCGGTCCCGGAACCAAATCATTCCCTTGGTCAAAAGGCGCATCCGCTTTGGAAATCGCTAAACAAAAAATGGACGCCGGTTTTGAATTTATGCAAAAAGTCGGCATCGAATACTATTGTTTCCACGACGTGGATTTGATTGCAGAAGGCGATTCGATTGAAGATTACGAAGCCCACATGAAGGCTATTGTCGCTTATGCGAAACAAAAACAAGCGGAAACCGGAATCAAATTGTTGTGGGGTACGGCGAACGTATTCAGTCACAAACGCTACACGAACGGCGCCGGTACGAATCCCGATTTCAATGTGGTAGCCCGCGTTGCCGTTCAACTCAAGAACGCTTTGGATGCTACGATTGAACTCGGAGGACAAAATTATGTATTCTGGGGCGGTCGCGAAGGCTACTATTCGCTGTTGAATACCGACATGAAACGGGAAAAAGAACATCTGGCCAAGTTGTTAACCGCAGCTCGCGATTATGCCCGTTCCAAAGGTTTCAAAGGTAACTTCCTGATTGAACCGAAACCGATGGAACCGACCAAGCATCAATACGATGCGGATGCGGAAACGGTTATCGGCTTCCTGCGCGCTCACGGTTTGGATAAAGATTTCAAATTGAATATTGAAGTTAATCATGCCACATTGGCGGGTCATACGTTTGAACATGAACTGCAATGCGCAGCCGACGCCGGAATGTTGGGTTCTATTGATGCCAATCGCGGCGATTATCAAAACGGTTGGGATACCGACCAATTCCCCATTGATTCCTTTGAACTCACTCAAGCCTTGTTGGTTATTTTGAAAAACGGCGGTTTGCAAGGTGGCGGTACGAATTTCGACGCCAAAACCCGTCGCAGCTCTACGGATTTGGATGATATTTTCATTGCACATATCGCCGGTATGGATACTTTTGCACGGGCATTGGAAGCCGCCGCCGCTATCTTGGAAAAATCGCCTTATCCTAAAATGCTGAAAGACCGTTATGCTTCATTTGATTCCGGCGAAGGCAAGAAATTCGAAGAAGGTCGATTATCACTCGAAGATTTGGTACAATATGCGAAATCGAAAGGCGAACCGGTTCAAATCAGCGGAAAACAAGAACTGTATGAGTCTATCGTTAGCATGTATGTCTGATGAGCAAAAATTATAATTTAACCTATATCATTGGTATTACCTTAGTTGCTACTTTGGGTGGATTACTGTTCGGATACGATACGGCAGTTATTTCGGGAGCGGAAAAATCAATCCAAGCATTTTTAATCAAGCCCTTGGGATTAAGCACATTTATACATGGAGCAACGGTCTCGAGCGCATTAATCGGTTGCATTATAGGAGGCGCTATATCCGGATTCTTTTCCAATCGTTTGGGACGTAGGAAATCGCTACTTGCAGCCGCCGTTCTTTTCTTTCTGTCGGCAGTAGGTTCGGGCTATCCCGAAGCGCTGTTTTTTACCTACGGCAAACCAACTATGGGATTACTTTTGATGTTTAATTTCTACCGTATCATCGGCGGAATAGGCGTAGGCTTGGCCTCTGCCGTCTGTCCGATGTATATCGGAGAAATTGCGCCTGCCGATATTCGCGGACGTTTGGTTTCATGGAACCAATTCGCTATTATTTTCGGTATGCTGGTCGTTTACTTTGTGAACTGGGGAATCGCCAACGGAGAAACCATTGAATGGATCAATGACATCGGATGGCGACGCATGTTCATTTCGGAAGCTATTCCGGCAGGACTTTTCGGATTGTTGGTACTTTGCGTACCGGAAACGCCTCGGTATCTGACCATGGTCAAACAAGACGAAAAAGCCTTGGGCGTATTGTCTAAAATCATGAATAACAAAGAGAAAGCAAAAAAGATTTTGATGGAAATCAAGGAAACGGTTACCGAAACAACCCATGCAAGTATCTTTTCTTACGGAAAGGTAGTTATTATCATCGGTATTTTACTGTCCGTTTTTCAGCAATTTGTAGGAATTAATGTTGCTCTATACTATGCGCCCCGTATTTTCGAGAGCATGGGAGCCGCCAAAGACGCGTCCATGTTGCAAACGATTATCATGGGGTTGGTAAACGTAATATTTACGGTTGTAGCTATTATGACGGTTGATAAATGGGGTAGAAAACCCTTGTTGATAACCGGTTCGATCGGTATGGCTATCGGTATGTTCGCCATTTCGGCGTTATCATTCAACAACATTATCGGTATCAGCACTTTGGTATTCATTATTATCTATACGGCTTCTTTCATGATGTCGTGGGGACCGATTTGTTGGGTGTTGATTTCGGAGATTTTCCCGAATAAAATTAGAGGACAGGCGGTTGCCATTGCCGTAGCGGCGCAATGGGCTGCCAATTACTTGATTTCGTCCACTTACCCGTCCATGATGGAATTTAGCGGAGGAATGACCTACGGTTTCTATGGATTGATGGCGGTACTTTCTGCCGTATTTGTGTGGAAAATGGTGCCGGAAACCAAAGGAAAAACCTTGGAAGAAATGAATAAATTGTGGAAGAAATAAAGAAGACCATTCAATAATCTTTTTGCTAAAACAAACGTAAGGTCGCAAGATTTAAATAGTATTATTCAAATCTTGCGGCTTTTTTTATTACCGGTAATTTTTAAAAATGGCTTTATATCTGTATTATATACTAAAATATATTAAAAATTCAAAAAACATTTGGTGGAATAAAATAATAATTGTAATTTTGTATTCAGATTATTATTGTAATAATTACAAATTAAAAATGAATACAAAGATAGAGGTTGGAAATCGGTTGTCGAAATTTGGCGTAAAGCCTTCTTTACAACGTATCGCCATTTTGGAATACTTGATGGAGCACTTTACGCATCCGACAGCAGATGTTATTTTTAATGATTTATACCCTTCTATACCTACTTTATCAAAGACAACGGTCTATAATACATTAAAATTGTTGGAGGAACAAGGCGTTATTCAAGCAATTAGCATTGATGAAAAAAACATTCGCTATGATGCCGACATTTCCGTTCACGCCCATTTTAAATGTAAACGATGCGGTCGCGTGTATGATTTTCCGATAAAAGACGATTCAATTTTCGAAATCAAGGATTCCGAAGATTTTATCGTGACAGATTATCAAGTGTATTACAAAGGGTATTGCAGGCAATGCAAAGATATAATCGTTCAAAATGCAAACTGATTTTTATTAGATTATAAACAATTTAAATTTTTATGTGATGAAAAAGAAATGGATTTGTACAGTATGCGGTTATGTTCACGAAGGGAATGAAGCTCCCGAAAAGTGTCCGCAATGTAAAGCGCCGAAAGACAAATTTAGAGAATTGGTAGAAAGCGATAACGCTTTGACCTTTACCGATGAACACGTAATCGGAGTAGCCAAAGGAGTTGATCCGGTAATTTGGGAAGGACTGCAAGCTCATTTTATGGGTGAGGCAACCGAGGTTGGCATGTATATCGCGATGAGTCGCCAAGCCGACAGGGAAGGTTATCCCGAAATAGCGGATGCTTTTAAACGCTATGCGTTTGAAGAAGCCGACCACTGTGCCCGATTTGCCGAATTGCTCGGTGAAATGGTTTGGGATACGAAAACCAATTTGGAAAAACGGATGCACGCCGAAGCCGGCGCTTGTGCCGACAAAAAACGGATTGCCACATTGGCCAAACAACAAAATCTGGACGCTATCCACGATACCGTGCACGAAATGGCGAGAGATGAAGCTCGTCATGGCAGAGGATTTGAAGGTTTGTACAATCGGTATTTTAAAGGCAAATAGAAGGTTATTGTCGAAAAAATTTTTGCATTTCTATAAATTTTATTGAAAATATCTAAAAAGTTCTGTTATTTCGTTTTATAAATGAAATAACAGGCTTTGAGGATATTTTTTTTTACTTCACCCGTGTATAAAATTCAAATATATCATGTATATTTGCAGTATTTTTGAAACATTATAAACACATATATAAACAATAAACGATAATTTTATGGACAAAAAGAGAGTTTACTTGTTCGGTAACGGACAAGCCGAAGGACGTGCAGACATGAAGAATTTGCTGGGAGGAAAAGGAGCTAACTTGGCTGAGATGAATTTAATCGGGGTCCCCGTTCCTCCGGGATTTACCATCACAACTGAAGTCTGTACGGAATATAACCAATCGGGTAAAGATGCTGTTATTAAATTAATCAAATCGGACGTTGAAGCGGCAATCCGCGAAGTGGAAAAAGCGACGGGAACCAATTTCGGGGACGGAAATAATCCTTGTTTGGTTTCGGTACGCTCCGGAGCGCGCGTTTCCATGCCGGGCATGATGGATACGGTATTAAACTTAGGTATGAACGATAAAGCAGTCGAAGGGGTTGCTAAAAAATCCGGAAATCCGCGTTTTGCATGGGATTCCTATCGTCGCTTTGTACAAATGTACGGCGATGTGGTATTAGGCATGAAACCGACTTCCAAAACGGAAATTGATCCGTTTGAAGCCATCATGGAAGAAGTAAAAAAAGCGCGCGGCGTAGAATTAGATACGGCGTTAACTGTTGATGACTTAAAGGAATTGGTAGTCAAATTTAAAGCGGCGGTTAAAAAACAAACGGGAAAAGATTTTCCCGATTCTCCGTGGGAACAACTTTGGGGAGCTATATGCGCCGTATTCGACTCTTGGATGAACGAACGCGCCATTGTATATCGTCAAATGTACCGCATTCCGGAAGAGTGGGGAACCGCCGTCAATGTACAAGCGATGGTTTTCGGAAACATGGGACAAACCTCCGCTACGGGCGTCGCTTTCACTCGCGATGCGGCAACGGGAGAAGATATTTTTAACGGCGAATACTTGATTAATGCACAAGGAGAAGATGTTGTAGCCGGTATCCGCACGCCTCAACAAATCACGCTTGAAGGTTCCCGTCGTTGGGCCGCTCAACAGGGAATTTCCGAAGCAGAAAGAGCCTCGAAATATCCTTCGCTTGAAGAATCCATGCCGGAATGCGCCAAAGATTTGATTGCGACTCAACAAAAGTTGGAAGATTATTTCAAAGATATGCAAGACATCGAATTTACCATTCAAAACGGTAAATTATGGATGTTGCAAACCCGTACCGGTAAACGTACCGGCGCCGCTATGGTACGTATTGCCATGGAAATGTTAGAACAGGGAACCATTGATGAAAAAAAGGCTTTGTTACGTCAAGAGCCGGAAAAATTGGACGAATTGCTTCACCCGGTATTCAAAAAATCAGCTTTGGCGGAGGTAAAACCGATTGCTAAAGGTTTGCCGGCTTCTCCCGGCGCCGCTACCGGTAAAGTGGTATTCCATGCCGACGACGCCGAAGAATGGGTGAAACGCGGTGAAAAGGTTGTACTCTGTCGTATCGAAACTTCTCCGGAAGATTTGCGCGGTATGGCTGCTGCGGAAGGTATTATGACCGCTCGCG
This sequence comes from Candidatus Azobacteroides sp., assembly GCA_009778655.1. Classification (GTDB taxonomy): domain Bacteria; phylum Bacteroidota; class Bacteroidia; order Bacteroidales; family Azobacteroidaceae; genus Azobacteroides. Next base: position 14,288 of record WRFZ01000162.1, on the reverse strand, counting down.
GAGGGATGACTTCTCATGCGGCCGTCGTGGCTCGCGGTATGGGAAAATGCTGCGTATCGGCTGTCAACGGAGTGCAAATTGATTATAAAACCAAGAAAATGATCATCGGCAATAAAACGATGAATGAAGGCGATTGGATTTCATTAAACGGTTCGACGGGTTTGGTATATGCCGGAAAAATAGAAACGCAAGAAGCCGAGTTGAGCGGCGATTTCGGCAAATTAATGAAATTAACCGATAAATACGCCCGTCTGAAAGTGCGTACGAACGCTGATACTCCGAAAGACGCCAAAGTTGCCCGCAATTTCGGCGCTCAAGGTATCGGGCTGTGCCGGACGGAACACATGTTTTTCGAAGGAGGTAAAATCATTGCCATGCGTGAAATGATTCTGGCGAAAGATGAAGCCGGACGTCGGAAAGCCTTGGAAAAATTACTGCCGTTGCAACGCGCCGATTTTGTCGGTATTTTCGAAGCGATGGAAGGACTTCCGGTAACGGTTCGTTTATTGGATCCGCCTCTCCATGAATTTGTTCCTCACGATGAAAAAGGACAAAAAGAAATGGCCGAAGTAATGGGTTTATCGTATGAAGAAATTCATAATCGGGTAGAAGACTTATTGGAACAAAATCCGATGTTGGGACTTCGCGGTTGCCGCTTGGGTAATTTGTATCCCGAAATCACGGAAATGCAAACCCGGGCTATTCTTGAAGCCGCTTTGGATTTAAAGAAAAAAGGCGTTAAAACTTCTCCAGAAATCATGGTTCCGCTTACCAGCATCTTGTATGAATTTTTGGCGCAACGGAAAATCATAGACGCAACCGCTGAGGTGGTATTCAAAGAAAAAGGCGACTCCATTGAATACAAAGTAGGTACCATGATTGAAATTCCGCGCGCCGCATTAACGGCTCACCGGATTGCTACTTCAGCCGAATTTTTCTCATTCGGTACGAACGATTTAACTCAGATGACTTTTGGTTTCAGTCGCGACGATGTCGCTAAATTCTTGCCGATGTACCTTGAAAAAGGTATCTTGAAAGAAGACCCGTTTGCTGTATTGGACCAAAATGGCGTCGGTCAATTAATAAAATTCGCCACTACCCAAGGGCGTGAAATCAGAACTGATTTGAAATGCGGTATTTGCGGCGAGCACGGCGGAGAACCGAGTTCGGTAAAATTCTGTCACAAAGTCGGTTTGGATTACGTAAGCTGTTCTCCTTATCGCGTGCCTATTGCTCGATTGGCAGCCGCTCAAGCTGTGTTGGAAGGTTGAGAGAAAAATTATGAATTATGAATTATGAATTATTTTGTCATTACAGACTTGATCCGCAATCCTCGAATAATTCATAATTCATAATTCATAATTCATAATTTATACATTTTTATGGATCGTTATCTTGTTTTTAAAACACGGGACGAATTGGTTCGTATTAAAATTGAACGAATCTTGTATTTCGAAGCGGAAAGAAATTATACAAAATTGGTTTTAACCAACGGAATACAATTTGTCTTTGCCATCAATCTGGGTAAAATTGAAGAAATTCTGGAAAATCAAATTCAAGATTATGCTTCTACTCTTTTGCGCGTAGGGAAAAGTTATATCATAAACAAAAATCATGTTTTACAGATCAGTCTTCCCAAAACAAAAATACTGTTTTCGGCAGCAGATGGAAAAGCCAAGGAACTCATAATTCCGAAAGACCCGTTGAAGATATTCAAGGAAACGTTAGAAAAAGAATTACCTGAAATAAAATAGCGATGGCAGGTATAAGTGTACAATCCGACGATCAATTGGTTGATACCGATGTCTTCGTGGTAATCGAAAACGAAAACGATTGTTACGATTTTGTCACCATTGACGAAGATGCATCCTACGATGCGGTCGTTATTGATATGTCGGAAGATGAGTATGCCAATGCTATCACTGTTACTTTCGAAGATGACGCCCCGACGGATTCGTTCGTCAGTATTGATGAAGATCAAGTATTTGTTTCGAATTTTACGGCAGATGATTTATTCAGTGATTATGATTTCAAATAAATTTTAATAATTATGATATCCGTTCGTTGTCCCCATTGTCAAGTGGGTTTGAAAGTAGATGAATCGAAGATTCCGGCTAATATTCAAACCTTTAATTGTCCCAAATGCAAGCAACCGATCGCTGTAAGCTACGTTATTAACAGTCATCCTGTTGACGATTCGGAAACAATTATTCTGTCTGCTCCCGAAGGAAAAAATGCAAAAGCCGGAAAACTTCATGTCTTACCCAATGAATTTACGCCGGAGCAATTCATCCGATTGTCGGAAGGGATTAACATCATCGGAAGAAAATCTCCTTCAAAAGAATCGGTTACGGCTATTGAAACCAAAGATAAATTGATGAGCCGTTCCCATATCGGTATCGAAGTTCGAACCGATACAAAAGGGAAATATATTCATTCCCTTTATGATAATAAAAGTACTAATCGAACGTTATATAATAAAAATTATATCGAACCGGGCGAAACCGTTATATTAAAAAATAACGACGAAATACAAATCGGTCAAACCCGTTTGATATTTGAGGAAGATAATCCTTGTTAACTATTATATAATCAACAGATAGTATGAATATAACGATACAAAAACCTTTTTCAATAAATGAAATCGGTAAACGATTCAATAATGAAGATTCCATATATCCGAACGATGAAGTCGTAAACATCAATAATCGGCTTTTTTTGGTATGCGACGGGGTAGGCGGTTCAAACAAAGGCGAAGTGGCCAGTTCGATTGCTTGCGATTCCATCCAAACTTATTTTCGCAACTTCTCAGATACGGAAAAGGAATTTGATCCTCAATTTATCGAAAAATCAGTACGCTATACCGAAATCCGGTTTGATGAGTACATTCGGAATAATCCGTCTGCCGCAGGTATGGCTACTACGTTGTGTCTGCTTTATTTTGCTCCCGAGTGCGTTTATTTGACTCATGCCGGAGACAGTCGGATTTATCAATTCAGAAACGGGAAAATGATTTTCAAAACGGAAGACCATTCGCTTGTTAATTCCATGGTAAAGAACGGAAAAATCAAACCTCAAGACGCCGAAAAACATCCGCAGAAAAATGTGATTTACAGAGCGATTCAAGGTTCTCATTCACCGGTGGAAATTGATGTTATCAAAATTACGGATGTGTTACCCGACGACGAATTTCTGATGTGTACCGACGGCGTCACGGAAGTGTGGAGCGACGACGATTTATGTAAAGTATTTTCAACCGGCTTGTCTTCGGAAGAAAAAATAAATACAATCCGGGAATCATGTCGCAGCAGATCGCGAGACAATTATTCCGCGTATTTAATCCCTATTCAAGAAGTAAATAAAATGAATGTTTTTAAACAAATATTTCTCTATGCATTCACCCTTATATTCGGATCTTTTTTATAAACATAATTATTAGTTTGTACGTTTTTTATGGCATAACAGAGAATTTTTGAACTTATACCATGTATCTAAAGCAAGGATATTGTTTACATAATGATAAGTACCGGCTTCTGAATGTTTTGGGAGAAGGCGGATTTTCTTTGACCTATCGGGGCGCTTGGAAAACGGAGGTACAGGGGAATTTAGGGAAAGTTCCCGCTTTCGTTCCGGTTTGTATCAAAGAATATTTTTTCAAAGACCATTGCATTCGTAATTCTCAAACCGGTTTTGTAGAACCCAACAGTGAAACCGGAAAAGAAATTTTTGAAAAAAACAAAGAGAAAATCATTAAGGAAGCGCGTATTTTATCGGAAATTCATCATCCGAACGTAGTAAACGTACTGGAAGTCTTTAAACAAAACAATACCGTTTATATCGTTATGGAATTTATTTCCGGTCATTCACTTAAATACGAAGTTGAACAAAACGGCGTATTTTCCGAAGAAAAACTGAAAAAAATCATCTATCCTGTAGGGCAGGCATTGGATTATATTCACGAAAAGAATATTCTCCATTTAGACATTAAGCCCGGCAATATTCTGATAGATCAAAACAATAATCCCAAATTGATTGATTTCGGAATCAGTAAAAAATACGATTTGTTGAACGATCAGGAAACAAGTACGGCTTTGCTTGCGGCCTCCAAAGGCTACGCTTCAATCGAGCAATACGACAGCGAAGGAATCCAGGTATTTTCTCCCCGACCGGATATTTATTCTCTCGGAGCAACGATGTATTATTTGATTACGGGACAAGTGCCGACCGAATCTATTTTGCGTTCTACAAAAGGTTTGCAAAATCCGCGCGAACTGAATCCGGCAATATCTGAAAATACGGAGCATGTAATTCTGAAAGCAATGGCTTTGAACGCTTCCGACCGCTACCAATCGGTAATGGAGTTGTTATTGGATTTAGGATTCGATCCGGCGACCGACAAAATTGATTTAACATCGGTGACTTCGCCCGAATATCCGGAATCCGGTTCTTCCGTAAGCGATGAACCCTACGACTTTGATACGGAAGACGAAACGCAGATTCGTTCTGCGGAAGTCGGAAATAAACGACAAAAAGAATATACTTGGATGTATATCGTTATCCCTCTTCTGGTTTCTGGATTGTTAGCTTTTATTATCTACGGCAATTTCGGTAAAAAACTACCGGATGAGCCTGTCACCGATCTCACTTCGGCGATAAACCCTACCGATAGTGTAAATATACAGGTATCTCCGGGAAAAGTTGATTCGGCAATTTCAATTCAACCGGATTTATCGGTAAACCCGATTGACAATCCGACTTCCAAACCGGAAGAAACCAAACAGGAAACTTATCAAAAGTTGTTTAATGAAGCCGTAATTGTTTACAATCAAAAAAATCTCAAACAAGCGCGCGAATTATTTTTACGAGCTCAATCGTATGTTAAAAATACTGATACAGAAAGATATATAACACAAATTGACGAAGAAACGGAAAAAGAAGAAATACAAAAACGAAAAGATTTGTATGAAGAACAAATGAAATTTGGTAACTTTGTCGTCGTAAAGAAAAAAACAAATGAGCGGTGGGGAGCTATTGATGACAAAGGTTATGAAAAAATACCTTGTATATATACCAGTACGGAGCCGTCAAACAATAATCGTTTATTTCAGAGAGAAGACAATCTGTATGATAAATATGCTCCAAACGGCGACCTGTTAGCACAAGGAACCAACGGTTTAGAATAAAAGAATGAAACGAATCCATTTTCTTGTATTCTTCATGGGCGTTATTTTTAATATAGGCGCTCAATCGTCCACGTATTACAATTATCAGGGAGATCAAGCATTCCAAAAAAGAGATTATCAAGCCGCTCGCAGCTGGTATAGTGAAGGTTTGGATTCGTGCGACCGATACAGTATTCAAAAATTGGTTGAAATTTGGGTGAGCCGGCCGGCTATGCGTGAAAGTATGCGACTTCCCATGCAAAAATGTTATAACTGTATGAAAACCATTGTTGAAGCCAAAGAACCGGAAATGATGCGCTTGTATTCGGATTTTTATAAATTCGGTATAGGAACCTCCAAAGATTCTGTTTTATATAATTATTGGTACATGGAATGGTGGAATTCCTTTAAAACGACATTGGACATTACGCCCGGAGATCTGAATTTGCCAGTTGATTCGTCCGCGATTAAAACGCCGAGGAAAAGCCTCCTTTCCAACCGGTTTTGTTCGTTTTTGACCTATACTTATTCTACGACAATGCCTTTCGGACTTACCGCCGGGATTTATTTTGACAGGATAGGGGGATATGTCAGCCTTCGGACGGATTTCAAGTCAATGAATGCTGCATATGAATGTGATAATACCAAGGTTCCGGCTATTGATATTGAAAATCCGCCGTATGAGTTTAATCGTGAAAGATGGTGCAGTCAAATGATAACGGGAGGATTGTTGTATCCCGTTATCAGAAATCGCTTGTTCGCTTCCGTCGGCGGGGGATACGGAAAAAGAGATTATTATCGGGAAATAAGAAGTACGACTAATCAAAATTTCTCAACAGGTAACAGAAGTGAATGGTGTTTTAATACGGAAGCTTCTTATAAAGGATTGGCCCTTGAAGCCGGAGGCATGTTTGTTTGGAAAAAACTGACGGTGACAGCCGGAGTTAATTCTATTAAATTCAAAGATTTAGATGTTTATATAGGTTTAGGAGTAACTTTTTAGACTATGAAACGACAAGGATTCTATATTCTTTTTTTCATCCCGGCATTTACCGCCTGTTTGGAAAGTCCGGAAATGACTACCGGAATCGTTAACGGAAAAGAAAAACCCACTGTTTCGACGATACCTGTAAGCCCTTTCAGCAGTGGCGGCAACTTATTTTTTCAAGGGGATATTACGTCCCAAGGGAAAGCAGAAATAACCGAAAAAGGATTTTATTGGAGTACCGATTCCAATGATCCCGGTATAAACGATAACACAATCACAATTACAAATGGCGACAGCGTTTTTGCTTATGAATTGACAAGCGCTTCGGGAGAGAAAACCTATTATTGGCGGGCTTTTGCAAAAAACAGCTACGGTTACGACTATGGCGAAGTGCGTTCTTGTCAAACGCCTGAAATTTGGATACAAAAAGAATCTTTCCCTGCCGATAGCCGGGGAAACGGAGCGGTTTTCATACTTAACGGCAGAATATATATGACTTGCGGAATAAAGGATCAAGCCGGACAGCAGGTAGAAGACACTTGGGAATATAATATAACAACCAATTTGTGGTCCCAATCCGACAGTTTAGTATTTCCCGGCAGCAATCGAAGATATCCGGTTGTCTTTACCATAGGAAACCTTGCTTTTGTCGGTACGGGACAAACTTTTACACCCACCCTCTGTAAAGATTTTTATCAATTTAATGTCGGTACGAGAAAATGGACAGAAATCGCTACTCCGGATGATTTGGAAGCAAGATACGAAGCGGTCGCGTTCAGTTTAAATGGTAAAGGATATTTAATCGGCGGTTTATCAGCGAATAGCGGTTTGAATGACGTTTGGCAATACAATCCGGGAAACGGTTCGTGGGAGAAAAAGAATCCTTTTCCCGTTAATTTTTATGGAGGTATAAGTATCTTCGATAGTAACCGCTGTTTTGCGGGTTTTGGGAAAACGGACGAATCTGCAAGACAACTGTGGGAATATGATGAAGAAACGGATCATTGGAACGAGGTTACCACCTTACCGGACGAAGTTGTAAACAGAATTTCTTCGGGCGTTTCCGGCGTCATCGTCCGAAATTCTATTTATCTTGTTGACGGAGACAATGTGATTTGGGCTTTCAATTTGTCCGATAAAACATGGACGAAAAAAAACACTTTACCGTCTGATTTTCTGAATGAAAACAACGAAGGCGGATTTCAAAACCTGTTTACTGTCGGCAATTCCGATTCCGTTTATGTGGGATTGGGATTTAGGAAGTTATTATACGTATATCGTCCGTTATGGGATAATTAAACTGATTTCAAACTCAAATCCAAACTCTTAATCGAATGAGTTAAAGCGCCTACCGAAATATAATCCACACCCGTTTCGGCATAGTCGCGAATCGTGTCGTAAGTGATTCCTCCGGATGACTCCAATGGATATCTTCCGTTCACTGATTCAACCGCTTTCCGGGTATCTTCCACCGTGAAATTATCCAGCATAATACGGTCAACCCCTCCGATTGCCAATACTTGATTTAATTCATCAAAATTACGGACTTCTATTTCAATCGGAATATTCTTCCCCTGCTGCCACAAATATTCTTTGGCTCGCGTAATGGCATTTTCAATTCCCCCGGCAAAATCAATGTGATTATCCTTCAAGAGAATCATATCGAAAAGCCCGATGCGGTGATTCATCCCTCCGCCGATTCGAACCGCTTCTTTTTCAAGTACTCGCATACCTGGAGTTGTTTTCCGTGTATCCAAAATACGGGTTTTTGTCCCTTCCAATTTTTTTACATAGTTGCGAGTAGTGGTTGCAATACCGCTCATGCGCTGCATCACGTTGAGTACCAAGCGTTCGGTTTGCAGTAAAGATTGTATTTTCCCTTCAACGGTAAAGGCAATATCTCCGTACTTCACGTCTGCGCCGTCGGGGATAAAAACCGTTACCGTTAAATCGGGATCAAACGTGTGAAAAATGCGTTCAGCGACACCCACGCCAGCTAAAATCCCGTCTTCCTTAACCAATAATCGGACTTTTCCCTTTGCCGTTTTCGGAATACAGCTTAACGTCGTATGATCGCCATCGCCGATATCTTCGGCAAAAGCCAATTGAATCAGTTCATCAATCAGTTCTTCCTCTTTCTTCAGTTGCATAAAAGTTAAAAATTCATAATTTATAATTCATAATTCATAATTATTTAATCCCCAACTTATTCTTCAAATCTTTCGATAAAACATCTTTATGTACTACGATGCTGAGGGTCTTATATTGCAAAAAAGGAAGCGATATATACCAAGTACCTTTGTACGGGTTATCAACACCCCAAGAGTTTTTAATCATATAATACTTTGCCCCGTTTTGATCTTGGGCAATCCCGTAAATCAACATCCCGTGATCGTCGGTGGTTTCGTAATTATCAAATCCTTCTTGACGCATTTCTTGAGTGATGGTTTTTTCTGGCACAGGCCCCGTAATGTTGAATTTCCCATTGCCTTCTTTCGGAGTAATAAGGGCCAACCAATTCGCTTGATCCGAACCGGGACCTTCTTTCACCGTCGTGTCCGGAACAACCGCTATTCCTCTTCGGGTAAATCCGCGCTCGCTTACATCCGCCGCCCAAGCGACCGTATATCCTTTATCTATCGAATTGTCAATAATTTGAACCATCTCATTTAAAGGAACATTATAAGAATTTGCCCATCGCCAATTATCGGGTATTTCAATGGGAAATGCCGTATAAAACGGATGATGAGTAAATGAAGTAATGGACACATAATCGTCCGGATTAATACCGAGGAATTTGGTAAAACTTTGCGGAGTATATTGTTTACCGTTGTAAGTGAATGTTTCCGGAGATTCGCCCAGATAGGCGTCCAAAATTCCGGAGAATCCTTTCAACCAAGCGGTTGATAATTTTCGATTCGGATTTTTAATAATCACGCCGATATATGCTTTCGACAGTTGATCCAATTCCGCATGACGATGCTGCGTTTCTCCGTAGTTCAATCCGGGCTGTACCGAATCCGGAACAATTCCGTAATCCTTGATGCAGTCCAGCACATCGGCGAAAGAACCGCCTTCGGCAAAATTAGTTTCCCCGTGCATACGGACATATTTTTGCGCTTTATCACTGTAATTTTTAGATACAATAAACATTTCGGACAAATCGTACTCGCCTTTTCCCATACGTAATAATTCGGATTCAATCAATCCGATACCGGAAAAAGCCCAACAAGTTCCCGAATTGCCTTGATTTTTTACGGAAGTAATAGGAAGCGCTTTGATAGTCGCAAATCGGAAAGTATCAACGCTTACTTCGCTGCTCTGAGAAAAACCGGATACATAAATGCATCCTATCATACAAATAATTAAAAAGTGTTTCATGTATAAATTCTTAAAATAGTTATATATTTTTACACAAAGGTAAGGCTTTTTTCTAAATATTAGCTAATTTTGTATCCGTACAAACCGATAATTTATGAACAAGATCCTATTTTTTATCGCTTTTCTGCTTTCGGCGTTTCATGCAATTGCGCGGGAAGAATCGGAAAAGGAACGGGCTGTAGTCTATGAAATCAATATTCGAACCGAGATAAATACGACTTCACGTATTTATTTAAATAACGGATTGAAAGAAGCTGACGAGCTGAATGCAAATGTAGTTCTTCTTCATCTGAACACCTACGGCGGAACGGTGGTGGATGCAGATTCGATGCGATCGGCTATTTTATACAATCCGATTCCCGTATGCGTTTTTATTGATAATAATGCCGCATCGGCAGGCGCTTTAATTGCAATAGCCTGCAAAAAAATCTATATGCGACGAGGTGCAAACATCGGTGCGGCGACGGTGGTGGACGGCGGTTCGGGTGAAGCTATGCCCGATAAGTACCAATCCTATATGCGTTCCATCATTCGTTCAACGGCCGAATCGCATGGAAAAGATACGATTGTTGTCGGAAAGGATACGATTTATCGTTGGGTACGCGATCCTTTGATTGCCGAAGCTATGGTTGACGAACGGGTATATATTCCCAACGTGGTTGATTCCGGAAAAGTGTTGACTTTCACCGCACAAGAAGCATTGAAATTCGGCTTTTGCGATGGAATTGCGGAAAATACGAATGAAGTCATTACTCAATATTTGGGGCATAATAATTACGAATTGATAGAATATAAACCTACTTTCTACGATAATTTGAAAGGATTCTTAACCAATCCGGCTTTTCAAGCGGTTCTGATTATGATCATAATTGCCGGTATTTATTTCGAATTGCAAACGCCGGGAATCGGATTTCCCTCTATTGCGGCTATAGTCGCCGCGTTTCTTTATTTCACGCCTTTATACATAGACGGTTTTGTACAATATTGGGAAATCATTGTATTTTTTATCGGTATTATACTGATTTTGTTGGAAATATTTGTTTTTCCGGGCTTTGGTATATCAGGTATTTTGGGTATAGTTTTCATCGGCGCCGGGATGTTTTTCGCCTTGATTGACAATGATTACTTTACATTCGAACAAGTCCGGATGCCGGATATATCCCGTTCGGTTTTAACTGTCTTTTCGGGAATTTTAATGGGATTAATCATTATCTTATGGCTTTCTTCCCGAATCGGAGAGAAAGGAATGTTCCGGAAAATAGCTTTAACTGCTGATTTATCCGATTCGGAAAGTGCAGATCGGGGAATACGCGGTTTGGTCGGAAAATCGGGAAAAGCAATGACCGTACTTCGTCCTTCCGGAAAAATAATTATTGATAACGAAGTATATGACGCCGTTTCCAATCAAGGATTTATTGATGCCGGAGCAACGGTGACAGTGGTGAAATTCGAGAATATGCAATTATATGTGGAATAATTAATGTTACTTTATAATATGATGACAGTAGTTGATCGTTTTTTACACTATGTTTCTTTCGATACGCAATCGTGCGAAACTTCGATTGCCACTCCGAGTACGGATAAGCAAATGCTTTTGGCAAAAGCCTTGAAAGAAGAAACCGAAACCATGGGTTTAACGGATATTTCATTAGACGAACACGCCTATTTGATGGCGACTTTACCTGCCAATACGGACGAAAAGGTTCCTACAATCGGTTTCATCGCTCATTTGGATACCACTCCCGATATGTCCGGCGCTAACGTAAAACCACGAATTGTAGAGAAATACAATGGGAATAAAATTGTTTTGAACGCAAGTGAAAGTATTGTTATGTCACCGATGGTGTTCCCCGAACTGTTGCATCACATCGGTGAAGATATTATCGTGACCGACGGGAAAACGCTTTTGGGAGCCGACGATAAAGCCGGTATCGCTGAAATCATGACGGCTGTTCAATACTTGATGAATCATCCGGAAATCAAACACGGAAAAGTTCGTATTGCATTCAATCCCGACGAAGAAATCGGCAGGGGAGCATCGAAATTCGATGTGGAAAAATTTGCCTGCGATTGGGCTTACACTATGGACGGGGGAGAAGTCGGTGAGTTGGAATACGAAAATTTTAATGCGGCCGCAGCAAAAATCATCATCAAAGGCTTGAATGTGCATCCGGGATACGCCAAAAACAAAATGGTTAACGCAAGTTCAATCGCTGTACAATTTGCCGGATTGTTGCCTTCGCACGAACGTCCGGAACATACCGAAGGTTACGAAGGATTTTTCCACTTAACCGGAATGAGCGGGTCCGTTGAAGAAGCAACCTTATCTTACATTGTCCGCGACCACGACCGGAATCGGTTTGAACTACGTCTGAACCGACTCCGGGATATAACCGATTACTTGAATAAAATCTATTCGCCGGAAACCGTTCAATTGGAAATCAAACAGCAATATCGTAACATGCGCGAAATCGTAGAACCGCAGAAACATATTATCGAATTGGCGGAAAAAGCCATACGGGAAACCGGCATCACGCCGATTATTCGTCCCATTCGCGGCGGAACCGACGGTGCACGGTTATCATTCATGGGATTACCCTGTCCGAATATTTTTGCCGGCGGCATGAATTTCCACGGACGTTACGAATGGATTCCCATTCAGTCAATGGAAAAGGCGGTTCGGGTGATTGTGAAAATAATAGAAATGAACAAATAAAAAATAATAAAAGTTATTTAATTTTATGAAAAAAACTCCTTTTAACGAAATTCATCATGCACTCGGTGCAAAAATGCAAGAATTTGCCGGATATGACATGCCTATCGAATATTCGGGTATCATTGACGAACACAATACGGTAGTTAATGCCGTAGGCGTATTTGACGTTTCCCACATGGGCGAATTTTGGGTGAACGGGCCGCATGCACAGGCTTTTGTCCAAAAAGTTACTTCTAATGATGTAGCCGCTTTGCCGGTCGGGAAAGCGCAATATTCCTGCTTACCGAACGATAAAGGTGGAATTGTGGATGATTTATTGGTATATCACTACGAACCGGAAAAGTTCATGCTCGTGGTCAATGCCGCCAATATTGAAAAAGACTGGAATTGGTGCGTAAAAAACAATACCGAAGGCGCAGAACTGCAAAATGCTTCGGAGAATATTTCGCAGTTGGCAATACAAGGCCCTTTGGCGTTAAAAACATTGCAAAAATTGACGGAGATTGATTTGACAACCGTACCGTATTATTCGTTTGTAACCGGAAAAATAGCCGACGTGGATAACGTCATCATTTCCAATACCGGTTATACCGGCTGCGGCGGATTTGAATTGTATTTTTATCCTCAATATGCCGAAAAAATTTGGAAAGCTGTTTTCGAAGCCGGAGCTGAGTTCGGTATAAAACCGGCCGGTTTGGGCGCCCGCGACACGTTACGCTTGGAAGCCGGATTTCCATTGTACGGTAACGAATTGGATGATAATACATCGCCGCTTCAAGCCGGATTGGGTTGGATTACCAAATTTACCGAAGGGAATCATTTTATTTCCCGTCCGCTGTTGGAAGCGGAAAAAGCGAAGGGACTTTCTAAGAAATTGATTGGTTTTGAAATGGTTGGTAAAGGTATTGCCCGTCACGGCTATGAAATTGTTAACGCCGACGGAAAAATTATCGGGGTGGTAACATCGGGAAGCCTCTCGCCTTTTTCTCGGAAAGCCATCGGTCTCGGTTATGTTAAACCGGAATATGCTGCATTGGATACATCTGTTTTTGTTCGCATTCGGGAAAAAGATATCGAAGCGAAAGTAGTTAAGCCGCCGTTTCGGAAGAAAGTTTAAACTTTACCGACAGATTTCATCGAAAAAATTCGGTAGTTTGTCGAAAATTCGCTTGCTTTTGTCGAATAGCCGTTGTAGAAATGCATGAATCCTGTTACTTTTGTGTTCGATTTTGAAACAAACTTAAAAAAACAGTTATGAATATGAAAAAAATTGTAGCAGGTATCATAATCATGATGGTAGGAGCTTTTTTGTTATTTAATAAATTGGGCTTTTTTATCCCGGATGTTTATCCGCTTGTTATTTCATGGCAAACATTGCTCATTGCCATTGGAGTTATTCTATTATTCGACCGACATTCCGATCATAAAAACGTCGGTCTCATATTGATCCTTATCGGAACCTTATTTTTGTTGTCTAAAATTTATCCATTAAGTGGAAGCGGTCTTGCTGTTCCCATCATTATCATTGCAGTAGGTATTGGTTTTATACTTAAAGCGATGCAAAAAAAAACAAATAAAGATGAAGAAACTTGGATTAGCGAGCATCCGGAATGGAGTAAATATTTCAAGGATTTCGGGAAGAACGTCACGTTAAATGAAGGCGGAGTCGTACATAAGGAATATACTTTTTCTGCTTCGAAAGAAAAATGGACACAAGGTAAATTAAAAAATGTCTTTATTGAGGCGACTTTCAGCGGTGTTGAGATAGACTTTACGCAAGCCGAATTGGCAGACGACATAAAGGTTGCAGCTTATATCAAGGTAAAGTCGGTTTTCAGCGGAGTTACGCTTTACGTACCGGAAGATTGGAATATCATGGTTCAAAAAAACGGCTCTTTTGGCGGCTTTGTTGATAGCCGGCCGAAGCGGGTTTTGCAAATAGCAAGCGACAAGTTAGTGATTCTTGAATTGGAAGCAACATTTGGCGGAGGAGAAATCAAATGCTATGAATAATCCTTTTCTGAATACCTTGCAATTACGC
>WRFZ01000161.1 GCA_009778655.1 Candidatus Azobacteroides sp. | reverse complement strand
AGGCCCCGTCTTTTTTATGATATTTCAGAACGCCGTATATAATAAAACGTATTTGGATCTTTTCGACCGGGGAATGATGAATTGGAAAAGCCAATCGCCCAATATGATCATCATTACCTTGATTACCATGTTTATTCCGGTCATACTGATTCTGATAGTCATCGGATTTTTCGGAAAAGATACAGCTTATTGGTTCATGATCGGAATCGGAATCTTGTTTACGCTTACTTCACGCCAATGGTTGCAATGGACATACAACCGATTTTTGAAACGGAGATATAAAAATATGGAAGGATTCCGCAATTCATAATTCATAATTCATAATTTATAATTTATATTTCATAATTCATATAAAAATGGAACTGAAAATTAAAAATTTAGTAAAACGTTTCGGAGATAAAACCGCTTTGGATATTTCCGAATTAAATATAGCCAAGGGTACTTTATTGGGTTTGGTCGGCAATAACGGCGCAGGTAAAACCACCCTGTTTCGTTTGATACTCGACTTACTGAAAGCCGATTCCGGTTATGTTTTGAGCAATGAAACGGATGTGAGTAAATCTGAAGATTGGAAAGCTTATACCGGTTCGTTTATTGATAACCGTTTTTTGATTGAATTTCTGACTCCCGAAGAATATTTTTATTTTGTGGGAGAATGTTACGGTATGAACAACGAAACGGTTCACGAACGACTGCAACCGTTCACGCGCTTCATGAATGATGAAATTTTGGGACAAAAGAAATACATCCGCAATTTTTCGTCGGGAAACAAACAAAAAATCGGAATCATGGCGGCTATGATGATTCGTCCCGAAATTCTGATTCTCGATGAACCGTTCAATTTCCTTGATCCGTCTTCACAAATCGAAATACGGGATATGATTTTAAAATTAAACAAGGAATTACAAACGACTGTCCTTATTTCCAGTCACAATTTGAATTACACGACCGAAATTTCCGATCGCCTCGTGTTATTGGAAAAGGGATTGATACTGATTGATAAAAACAATTCTCCGGAAGTCATCGAAGAATTGAACAATTATTTTATTCAAAAGGCTAATTATGAATTATGAATTATGAATTGTAAATTATTTTTGTTTTTATTTTCCTTTGTGTCCGGTTGCGCTTTTGCTCAGACCAATCCCGATCGCGCAATTGCCGAAACATTTTTTCAGTCGGCAACGAAAAGTACGGTTGATAGTGAAATGATACAAGCGGCTTTCTTTTTCTTGGAAAAGCCTTATGTTGCCGGTACTTTGGATCGAACCGAAAATGAAGAATTAGTCACTGATTTGCGTGAACTGGATTGCATGACTTTGGTCGAAAATTGTCTGGCTCTGTCGCGAACCATGCAGCTTCCTTCACCGGATTGGGAATCTTTTGAACAGGAATTGCGGCAAATCCGTTACCGAAACGGAATTATTAACGGTTATACCTCTCGTTTGCATTACGCTACCGATTGGATTTATAATAATGTCAATAAAGGAATTTTTGAAGATGTGACCTATGCTTTGGGCGGACGTAAATTCAAAGCAAATGTGTATTATATGTCCGAAAATTATGAAAAATATGCGCATTTGGCCGATAACCCGGACAACGTGCAACAAATGATGCGCATTGAACAGGCAATCAATGCACGCAGCAGCTATTATTACATTCCGAAAAAAGAAATAGCGCAATGTCAATCGCTGATAAAAAACGGGGATATTATTTGTTTTAAAACGGCTATCCCAGGTTTGGATATTTCCCATTTAAGCATTGCGTATTGGAACAAAAACCAATTGACGTTCATTCATGCGTCTTTTACCGCTAAAAAAGTGATAATTAATCCGGAATCGTTGATTGATTATTGCAATTCAATTCAAACTTGTACCGGAATTATAGTACTGCGACCTGTAACCCCTAACGTGGAACCGGTTGTCTAAAGTATGTCAATACGTCATTGTTCGGATTGCCGGCGGAGGGATATTATTTTGGAATTTACTGACAGGCGACGATTAAAATAATAATATAAATATAAATTCAATAAAATAAAAATGCAATGAAAAATTTCTTTAAGATGTTATTTGCTTCTGTTTTAGGAGTAATTATCGGGTTCGTGATCATAGCCGTTTTCGGTTTTGTTATCTTTGTCGGGGTAGCGGCTTCCATGGACAGTTCTTCCGCTTATAAATTGCAGAAAAACACTGTACTTAAGTTAAATCTCAATGAAAATACGAGTATTGACGAAAAAGATAATTCGACTCCTTTCGATGCCATATTCAATCGTTCGGGAGAATCCTACGGATTAAATGATATTCTGTCTGCTATTCGGAAAGCGGAGAAAAACGACAATATCAAAGGCATTTATTTGAATGTCGGGTACGCTCCGGCGGGTTTCACAACTATGGAACCGATTCGCAATGCTTTGTCGGAATTTAAAAAAAGCGGAAAATTTATCATCGCTTACGGTGAAACTTTTTCGCAGCCTACCTATTATGTGAGTTCGGTTGCCGACTCGATCTTTATGAATCCTTCCGGTCTTTTTGATTTTCACGGTTTAGCAACCTCCATCCAATTCAACAAAGGAATTTATGAAAAATGGGGAATCGAAATGCAGGTTTTTAAAGTAGGAACTTATAAATCAGCTGTCGAACCGTATATTCAGAACAAAATGAGCGATGCCAACCGGGAACAAGTTACCTCTTTTCTCAATGAAATATGGGGAACGGTATTGAATAAAATTTCCGAAAGTCGAAACATTCCGGTAGCGCAACTCAATCAATATGCCGATGAATTTTTAGCTTTTGCGGATCAGAAAAAAACAGTCGAATACAAATTGATTGACGGATTGAGATACAGCGATGAAGTGGAAAATTGTCTGAAAAATCTTTTGGATTTAAAAGAAAATGATAAAATCCGGTTTGCGGGAGTTAAAAACATGCTTTCGGTTCCGGAAGCCGGTAAAAAAGTCGCCAAAGATAAAATTGCCGTATTATACGCCGAAGGAACGATTGTGGGTGATTATGAAAGCGATTTTTTGCCGAGCGGATATATTACGGCAAAGGAATATGTGAAGGAGCTAAATAAATTAAAAGACGATAAAAATGTGAAAGCGGTTGTGTTCCGAGTAAATTCGCCCGGTGGAAGCGCCTATGCGGCGGAACAGATTTGGCATGCGGTCAGAGAACTCAAAGCGGTCAAACCGGTCGTTGTATCTATGGGTTCGTATGCCGCATCCGGCGGTTATTACATTTCCTGCGGCGCCGATAAAATTATCGCCGAACCGACTACTTTAACCGGTTCTATCGGTATATTCGGCATATTTCCCAGCGGAGAACAATTAGCGAAAAAAATGGGCGCTACCTACGATGGCGTTTCTACAAATAAATTTGCCGATTTCGGTGGAGGAACATTGTCTATTCCTCTCGGCTTTGTCAACATCGGTTTGTTACCTGCACGCCCTTTCACTAATGAAGAAAGCGCAATGATGCAACTGTATATAGAAAGAGGATATGACTTATTTATAAGCCGTTGTGCCGAAGGACGCGGAAAAACCAAAGAAGCGATTGATTCCATTGGACAGGGACGGGTTTGGACAGGTAAGCAGGCTTTGAACTTGGGTTTGGTAGATGCATTAGGCGATATTGATGTTGCTATCCAAACGGCTGCCGACTTAGCCAAGGTGGATAATTATTCCATCAGCGAATATCCCGTCAAAAAAGATTTCTTTATGAGTCTGCTGGAAGGTTCTGCCGAAAGTGTCGGAGAAAGAATTTGGATGGGAATCATCGGAAAAGAAGCGTATCAACAAAAACGAATGCTGAACGTTTGGAAAAATTACGATTTCCGTCAAGCGATTATGCCGGAATTTATTAACCGGTAAAATAGTATCGGGACGAAATATTTGCAAAGCCTGTCATCTCGCATCAAGCGTCGGATGACAGGCTTTTGACATACCTTCAGAGAAATGCTTATAAATAAGTAATCGTTCGCGTGACTTTCAATTCGGAGGGTAAACTGTTACGAACCGGACAATGGTTGATGGAGTGTTCGATAATCGCCCGATCTTTCTCGCTGTAATTATTCGCCGGAAATGTGAAATCCACTTTTAACTCTGCGATACGACGGGGATTTTCACCCATAATTTTTGTCGTTTTGACAACGGCTCCGTCAATGTTATAACCATGCGTTTGCGCGGCAATACCGATAATAGTCAATGCACAACTTGCATAAGAAGCGGCAAACAAATCGGTGGGAGAAAACGATTCGCCTTTGCCGTGATTATCGGTCGGCGCATCGGTGAAAATGGCAGCGCCGGATTGTAAATGAATCGCTTTCGTACGCAAATTACCTAAATACGTAGTTTGAACTGTTTCCATTGTAAAAAATTTTTAAGTTTTGTATGCAAAGATAATATTTTTCGGCGAGAAAAGAAAATTATGGATTTTGTGTTATAAATCAGATACTTACGGAAATAAATTAAGTTCTTTCGATATGAATGGAAAATATCTTTTATTATAAATGGAAGATATCTTTTGTTTATATTGGAAAATGTTTTATCTTTGTATCGAAATAAATGAAAGCTATGCTTTTACAAGAACAAATATCACAAGTAATAGATGATCAACGAAATGACTTTTTAAAAAAAGATGTCGGTTTGAAAAGAGAAATATTACCGGACATTCCTGTTGTTGAAAATTTCGCTACAATCATCACAGGCTTACGCCGGTGCGGAAAAAGTACCCTATTGCTTCAATTGTTAAAAGAAAAATTTGCCGATGCTCTTTTTCTGAATTTCGAAGATATTCGATTGGCAACTTTTGAAACCGGCGACTTTGAACGGCTTTTGAAGGAAATTAAAAACAGGCAAATAAAGGTATTGTTTTTTGACGAAATTCAATTAATCGCCGGTTGGGAAATTTTTATACATCACTTATTGAGAGATGGCTACTTTGTTTTTATTACAGGCTCTAACGCTTCATTGTTGAGCGGTGAAATGGCAACGCATCTGACCGGGCGGCAACTTTCTGTCGAACTTTTCCCTTTTTCTTTTTCGGAATTTATTCGTTATAAAAATGTAACCGCCGATGAAGAGTCCGTAAAAACGTTTCTGAATACGGGAGGAATACCTGAATATGTGAAATCAAATAATACTCTGTTATTAAATACTTTGGTAGATGATATTCTGATAAAAGATATTGCGGTACGACATGGAATAAAAGACATAGAATCGCTTCGGCAACTTGCGCTTTATCTTGTGTGTAACGTTGGCAATCTAATATCAGCTAATAAATTAGTTGATACATTCAGAATCAAATCCCCTTCGACCCTGCTTGAATATTTTTCATACTTGAAAGATGCTTATTTGGCAGATTTTGTGCCTCAATTCAGTTATTCGCTGAAAACGCAAGCAAGAAATCCCAAAAAAGTATATTCGATTGACACGGGTATTGTCAGAACATTGGGACTTAATTTTTCCGACAATCAAGGTCATCTTTTGGAGAATGCCGTGTATCTGCATTTAAGAAGAACATCTAAAGAGATATATTATTTTAAAGGAAAGAACGAATGTGATTTTGTTGTCTGCCAAACCGGGAAAATCCAAAAAGTATTACAAGTCTGTTATGAATTAAAACCGGAAAATCTCGGCAGGGAAATGAAAGGATTGGAAGAGGCTATGAACTTTTTCGGAATCTCCAGCGGAATGATAATTACGTTCCATCAAAAAGATTCGTTTACGGAAAACGGCAAGCAAATAGATGTTGTGCCTGCATATCGGTTTTTAAATTCGGAAGAAATATCCGAACTCAATATTGAATATAAAATCAAACGCTTTTTACAATCTCCGACCGGATAATAGAATAATGTTTCATCAGCAAATATTTTATCTTTCATAATACTCATCACGATTAAACTTAAAATCAAGTTCAAGATTGTAGTTGTGCGCAGTAAAATCCAGAAAATGATTTACCAAATCCTATTTTTTGTTTTTACCTTCTTATTGATATAGTGAAGCAGTTCCGCCAAATCGCTTTCGTTGCAAAGATAAACAAAATTTCGCGCGATCTACGCCCATTTTACCAAATCGCTCGTTGTCTGCTGCCGTTTTTTCGATGTTTTTTGTCTATGGTGTTGTCCTAACTATAAATTCTTTTGTCTCCACCAAGGCTCTGTATCTTGATTATTTTGTATTGTTTTTGGAGAGTGATTCGTTTCATTTGTTACCTGCTCTTTGGGTAAACTGTTTGCTTTTGACAAATATTTTAAAAAATACAATCCGGTTCCCGGTACTCTAATACTAAAATATTTTCTTCCCGTCGGTGAAATTCCGATTCTAAAAAATGGAATGTCCCAACTCATTCCTACGCCTCTTTTTGATAGGCTTGTTCTTAATGGGCCAAACTGAAATATTTTTCTGAAAATCCAACTCATGACTTAAACGCATTATAAATCCAGGCACTGGCCCCTAATCCCAAAACTCC
Source organism: Candidatus Azobacteroides sp. (assembly GCA_009778655.1). Taxonomy (GTDB): domain Bacteria; phylum Bacteroidota; class Bacteroidia; order Bacteroidales; family Azobacteroidaceae; genus Azobacteroides. The sequence goes on along the minus strand of WRFZ01000161.1, from coordinate 23,598 downwards.
GCCCACTACAAATGCGGCAGGTGAAATAGCTGAAAATATTAATGCACCGACAATTGCTCCAACAACACATACAAGGCAGCCTCCTCCACCTCCATTTTTTGAAGAGGTTGGTTGTTTTGTTGTTTGAGTTGAACTGCTATAAGTGGTCGTTGGCGGTTTGTAAATTGTTTTTGGCGGAGTAGTTACTGTCGTTTTTGGCGGTTCTGATATTCTTGGCTTAGGAGGCGTGTAAATTGGTTTATTCTTATACAAATCATCAAAAACACGTTTTTCCTTGTTATCATCTTTTTTTGTTGTAGGAATAGGAGGTATGGCGGTTGTCGTTGACTGTATCGGTTTATGTTGTAATCGTTGATTAGCTTCCATTTGCCCTGATAAAACTTGTATTTGATTTGCTAACTCAATTGTTGTTTGTGGCTTACCCTTATAGCTTCCAATAACACCAATTGCGCTTACGTATTTCCCGACAAACGAATCGGGTGTTATTCCTTTTTTTTGTAAATCAAAAAGACCTTCTTTCCATAAAACAAGCGTAAACGTATGATCCGGCCAATATCCAAAATTTAAGAAAACATAAGGATCGCCATATTGTGTTGTCGAACGTCTAATTGCACTAATTATTCCTATTACTTCTACTTTTTCTCCGAAATGTTTTAAAATACTATCCATTTCTCTCCCATTTAAAATGACATAAGGATTTCTGGGAGATATACTGATTGGAGGAATACTTGAACTTGTTGGTGGTGAATAAACAAAATTTCCTGATAAAAAGTCTTTTAGGGAAGGAATTTTTGCAAAATCTAATCCACAACACATGACTAATCTATCAATTGAAGTTTTAATTTCCGGAATTGCCAATAAATCCTTTATAAGTAAGGATTGTTGAGGATTTATAAAGTCTTGATTTTTAAACAAAATGTTTTCACTATTGTCGTACTTCTGCCACAAATTCGGATTTATAGATATGGCTTTTAACCCAAGATAAATTACAACTTCGGAAAACCTATCTATATCCTTATTGTATTGAGATGCAGACCGTTTAGGATGTTGATAATTAGGATGTCCGATTTCGTTGGTTTGTAATGACGCTAATTCCGGAAGATACATTCCGTCATAGTCAATCAAATGAAGTTTGTCATTTTTGACTATAATATTGCCATGTTGCAAATCGCCGTGCGCAATTCCGAATTTTTCAAGCTCATTAATTAACTGAACAAAATCTGCAAGAAGTTTTTCTACATTGTTTTTCCGGTTATACGATTTACTCAAATAAATATTTAACGGATCTCCCTCGATCCAACGCATTTTGATAATCGGATAACCTTTTTCATTTATTTTTATTCCCTCTGCTAAATATCGGGCATCAACAAAATAAGAGGATGGATTTTTAGAAAAAAAATTTCCTATTGATTGATAACGCCTCTGCAAGTCTTGAATATCTCTATGAAAACATTTTACAGCCCAAATCGCTTGATTATTAGAAAGTTTATAAGTAATTGTAAAACCGCCTGAATATGGCTTAGGTAATCCCAATGGCGTCGTTTCTACCGAACTATTTTTCAAGTCAGCATCAGTAAACGCTATCCGTGGATTTTGAACCGCTATATTATATTCATCGCCTCTTAGCAGTAGCATTACTTAATATTTATAATTAAAAGAGTTATATCATCATTTTTTATTTCATTTTTTATTCTCTTATCATTCAGCCATTTTTCAAAAACATATTCTTTTTGTTTCTTTTTTAATATGTCATTTAAGATTAGCCAAGGCTTTTTCTCGTTCTCTGTTTGTTTAAAAATCCATGCAGCTAAGGCATCGCTTGCAAGCAGTAAAATATCATCAAGCAATAATTTTTCATTATGTTGAGCAACTCTATCATAAATATTTGATTGATATTTTGGGTTACTGGCAAGAAGATTCGGGGTATTATTAAAATCTTTAAATGAAGAAACCGGAAAAGAAAATAAAAGTTTTTCGTCTCTGATAAGGAATAAACAACAATCGCCAATCGCAATCACATCAAAATAATGTTTTTCTTTGTCAATGGTTAAACCCAAAAATGTTGCAAATGCGCCTGTCTCTGCTTTTTGTTGAGCATACCAAGGTAATTCCTTTCGGTTAACCATTAAATACCATTTTTGAGAAAGTTTTGATAGAGATTCCGGAAGATGGCTTTTATCAAAAGGATTTTTATTATACTCTGATACTAAAAGAGCTGCCCATTCTTTAGAAAAAGAGGATTCCGTCGCGCCATCTGAAATTGCAAAATGAACAGACTTTCTTTTACTTGGTATAGGTACAGAAAAACTATCTTCATTTTCATCATTGGCGTTGCCTAATTTGGGCAAACTGATTTTCATACAATTGTACTTTAACATTATCTCAATTGTAAGCTCGGTCTTGTTCCTATTTCTATTGCTGTGATAATTAAATCAATGTCCCCATTAAGCACAAATGCTTTTGCGTCGTCCGACAAGTTCAAATTAAATTCTTGAACAGCAACGTTACGCATAAAATCCGGTAAGGTAGAGGCTCCGTTAAAAAGCATTTTCGAATATTGGTCCGGCAATCGGACTTCTGAACCGGGAAATGAAATTGGATTTGTGCTTCTTGCATTGGTATGAAGATTGAACAAAATCACATTTCCGTCATTTGATGTTTGAGAAGTTAATTTCTTCTGTCGGGTCCCCGTCGGTACTTTCTCCGTCTGTTATATGGATTACAACAGGCGGAAAACAATACGGATTATCGTTTAGCCAATTTGAAATAATATCATTGGTTTGTCTGAACGCTTCCGTCATCGGTGTTCCACCGTTTGCGGTTGGGTTAAACCAAATAGGAAACTTAACCGTTGTATCAACCAAACCACCTGCACCGTCCGAAATTCTTTTAGTTCTTTCTTCAATTCGTGCCGGATTGTTAGCAATAACAGAAATAGGAACGAGTTTCTGTCCCGCAAGATTGCCGCTAAATGCCGCACTAACACCGTTGGCGCCATAGCCAATTACTCCAACATGGTAATAATCACGAACGCCTTCAGATTTAGCGCACTTTATTACAAGTTGCTGCAACATTCTGTTGATTACGTCTGCAAGCGCTTCCGACTTTGATTTTCCAACACTTAAATACTTATCTGACATAGAACCCGACTGGTCTATGATAAAAAGGAAACAACTCGGATTGTTTCTACTGATTTCTGCTGTGTAAGCCATATTTATTAAATTTATCTCGTAAAGATAGTCAATTTTTCTGACACTGCATATCTGCTTAGAAAATTTTTGCGATTAATACATTCGGCATGGGCTTACTCTGTTCTATCTGGCGCGATGCAAAAGTATTTTATTATTCAATATGATTTGCATTATTGCAAGGCTTGCAATAATGCAAAACTTATTCTATTTTAACAGATGAAAAAGTCGTGCCATGTCATCGGTAGTATGTCGTTACGTAAAGTCACGCAGTGACAAAATTTTATTAACCGTAGATGAAATCTACGGAAAAACGAATGATATGCACTATCACCCTCAGTCACGCAGTGACGACACTTTAAAACGGCGAACTGTCGCAAACAACAATCATTTCATTTTCTTTGAAAATTGTTTAAACTCGTTTTCCCATTCGTCGGCAGAATAGTTTACGACAGGAATAGCTGATAGCGTAAGCAGCGAAGCAAATTCATACCGCAGAAATACAAAAAATATTATTAACGTACTTGGAAATCTTAATATTTTCATGTAAGTTTGTCATCAAATTTTTAAAAATCTGTTTTAACAATGAAGCACTTATATTATATTCTTATTTTAATGTTTTTATTTACAGCTTGTAATGAAAAAAAATCGGCCGATGACAACGAATCAATTATCGGCAAAAAACCGATTGAAATTCCCGACGGACGGATGTCGGCCGAAATCTTGCAATTGCTCGGACAAGTGGGCGATGCGACGGTTTCTCCCGACGGCAAAACCGTGTTGTACAGCGTGACCTATACCGATATTGCTTTGAATAAACGCAACCGGGAATTTTTTACGGTAGCTGTTGACGGCAGCAACAAACGACAGATTACCTTTTCCCCGAAAAGCGAAAGCAATGCGCAATGGATAAACGGCGGGAAGAAAATCGCTTTCCTCTACGATTCGCAAATTTGGGAAATGAATCCCGACGGAAAAGAACGAACGCAACTAAGTACGATTGAAAAAGGAATCGAAGGATTCAAATTTTCACCCGACGGTAAAAAAGCGCTGTTTATCAGTACGGTAAAATCGTTTGAAACAAGCGCCGACCGATACAGCGATTTAGATAAAGCAAGCGGACGAATCATTGACGACTTGATGTATAAACATTGGGATGAGTGGGTAGAATCAATCCCTCATCCATTTCTCGCCGATTTCGACGGCCATTCGTTGAGCAATATCATTGACATCATGGACGGCGAACCGTTTGAATCGCCTTTGCGTCCCTACGGAGGCATCGAGCAATTCGACTGGTCGCCCGACAGTAAAATAGTTGCCTATACTTCCCGCAAAAAAATGGGAAAAGCTTACGCGCAATCCACCAACTCGGATATTTATTTATATACTGTTGAAACCAAAGAAACAACGAATATAACCGAAGAAAATAAAGGATACGATATCAATCCCGGCTTTTCGCCCGACGGGAAACGAATTGCTTGGTTAAGTATGGAACGCGACGGGTATGAATCGGATCGAAATCGCCTGTTCATTCAAGATCTTGAAACCGGAAAGAAAACCTGCCTGACCACTGATTTTGATTATAATGCCGACAATTTTTGCTGGAATCCTTCCTCTTCATCTGTCTATATAGTGGCTTGCGTAGAAGGAACTACCCAGCTGTTTGAAGTCCAAGCCGCCGAACCCGATGTAAAAACGCCGATCTCAATTACGCCGGTTACTCAAGGACAACACGACTATGCTTCCGTCGCTTGCGCCGACGGTTGTTTGATCGGATTACGTCAGTCCATGTCGGCTCCGAACGAAGTGTATGCGATAACTCCGGATGGAAAAGAAACCGATATTTCCCGAGAAAATGAGGATATTCTCAATCGGATAACCATGGGTAAAGTGGAAGCACGCCGGATAAAAACCACCGATGGAAAAGATATGCTGACGTGGATTGTTTATCCTCCGAATTTTGACGCTTCCAAGAAATATCCGGCTATTTTATATTGTCAGGGAGGCCCTCAAAGTACGGTCAGCCAGTTTTGGTCTATACGATGGAACCTTCAATTGATGGCCGCTCACGATTATATCGTTGTAGCGCCGAATCGGCGCGGCGTTCCGGGATTCGGACAGGCGTGGAATGAACAAATCAGCGGCGACTACGGAGGTCAAAACATGAAGGATTATTTTTCCGCTATTGACGCTATGGCTAAAGAACCATTTATTGATGAAAACCGATTAGGTTGTACAGGAGCAAGTTACGGCGGATTTTCGGTCTATTGGATTGCCGGTAACCATAACAAACGTTTCAAAGCTTTTTGGGCGCATGCCGGTATTTTCAATTTGGAAGCCCAATATCTTGAAACCGAAGAAATGTGGTTCGTCAATTGGGATTTGGGAGGTCCTTTCTGGGATAAATCCAATAAGATTGCTCAAAACAGCTATGCAAATTCTCCGCATAAGTTTGTGGATAAATGGGATACACCGATTGCCATAAGCTGTGGAGAAAAAGATTACCGGATTCTGGCCTCGCAAGGAATGATGGCGTTTGATGCCGCTCAATTGCGCGGAATACCCTCTCGAATGTTGATATTTCCCGATGAAAATCATTGGATACTTCAACCGCAAAACGGTATATTATTTCAACGCGAATTTTTCCGTTGGTTCGACCAATGGCTGAAATAAAATCCTATGCTGATACGACTTTACGAACAAAATCCCAACCAACGGGAAGTGGATAAAATTATCGGGATTCTCAAGGAAGGCGGGATAATCATTTATCCCACCGACACTGTTTATGCAATGGGTTGTGATGCTTTAAACGTTCGCGCCGTAGAGAAAATTTGTAAATTAAAAGGAATAAATCCGCTGAAAAATCATCTGTCTATTATATGTCCCGATTTAAGTAATATCAGCGAATATGCCAAAGTGAATAACACGATATTCAAATTGATGAAACGAAATCTTCCCGGACCGTTTACTTTTATTTTGAACGCAACAAACAACTTGCCGAAAATATACAAGAACAGGAAAGAGGTCGGGATCCGGGTTCCCGATAACAACATTACGCTTACTTTAACCCGCGAATTGGGAAATCCGCTTCTCACTACTTCCGTTCGGGATAAAGATCAATGGAAAGAATACAGTGTTGATCCGGAACTGATTGAAGAGGATTACGGCGATGCGGTTGATGCGATTATTGACGGAGGCTACGGGGGATTGGAGCCTTCAACAATCGTTAATTGCACTACCGATGAAATCGAAATTGTACGGCAAGGGAAAGGAGAATTAATCGAATGAATCGTATGGTATTTTTTAAATATATTCTGATAAGTATCGGGTTGTTTATTTGTTTTTCCGGTCGCATTTGCGCTCAAGAAATGGTGGCGCCTTTGGATATTCCGCTTTATTTGAGCGGTAATTTCGGCGAATTGCGAAACGACCATTTTCATTCGGGACTCGACATTAAGACGCAAGGCATTACCGGATTTCCGGTCAAAGCCGTTAAAGCCGGTTTCATTTCCCGGATAAGCGTAAGTCCGTTCGGTTTCGGGCGGGCGGTTTATATCAATCATCCCGATGGAACCACTTCCGTTTACGGACACTTGGATCACTTTACGCCGAAAATAGAATCGCTTGTAAGGGATAGCCAGTATGTCAAAGAATCTTTTTCCGTTAATCTGTCTTTTTCCGCTGCGGAGCTTCCGGTTCAGCAGGGAGAAATAGTTGCTTACAGCGGAAATACGGGAGGTTCCGGAGGACCGCATTTGCATTTTGAATTACGGAACACGAGAACCGAAAAGGCTTTTGATCCGCTTCCGTTTTTTAAAAATCAATTGAAAGACAGTCGTTCTCCGGAAATACGGGGTTTACTGTTTATTCCTCAACCGGGAAAGGGAATCGTTAACGGAAGCGTTAATAAGCAGACAATTAATGTCGTCAAAGATAAAAACGGAAAATATGTTCTTTCTAAACCGGTCAAAGCTTGGGGAACGATTGGTATCGGAATAAAGGCGTATGACAGAATGGATGCTACCGAAAATATTTATGGCGTGAAAGAAATCCGCTTGCGAGTAAATAATTTACTTATATACCATTCTGTAATGAATGAATTTTCTTTTGCCGGAACGCGCTACATCAATAGTTTTATTGATTGGGAAGAATGGAAAAAGCGCCAATCGTTTTTCATGAAATCGTTTATAGATCCCGGAAATAATCTCGGAATTTATCTTTCCAATCAGTCGGGACTTATTTCTATACAGGAATCTAAAGCCTATATTTGCGAATACACGCTTCAAGATGCGTATGGAAATACTTCTGCTTTCACTTTTACCGTTACCGGTGAGAAAAGTCTGATTCCCGAAGAAAAAAAGGACGGCATTTTATTCTCCTATAACCGAAACAATGAATACAAAGGAAAGGGTATTGAGCTGAGTATTCCCACAGGAAACTTATATACCGATATTTATTTGAAACCCGATACCGGCCGAAGCAATTATTCCGTTTTTGCTCCGCTTTATTCTTTCGGAGAAAGAATTCCTCTGCACAACTATTGTCCGCTTACACTGACCCTTACGAATGATTCGTATCCCGATAAAAGTAAATACGGAGTCGCCTTGGTGGTTGACAACAGAAAGGTTTGGTTAGGCGGAGAATACGAGTCGCGCAAACTCAAAGTCCGGATTCGGGAATTAGGAAGATTTACCGTAGTTGTTGATACGCTTCCACCCGTTATTGTCCCCGTAACTCCTGCCAAGTGGACGATAAACAAACGCATTTCCTTCAAAGTGAGCGACGATTTAAGCGGAATTGACTTTTATCAAGGAAAGTTGAACGGCAATTTCGTCCTTTTTGAATACGATCCCAAAACGCGGTCGCTTTTTTGCAATTACGATGCGAAAAGGATGAAAAAGGGAAAACAAACATTAACTCTCACCGTTAGAGACGGAGTAAAGAATGAAACACGTGCGAACTACGACGTTGTGTTTTAATATCCCGGCTAAAGTTATGTATTATTTTCCCTGCAATATTTGTCAGCTTCATCTATGATTTCATCAACGCTCATGCCGACAAATAAATTATCTTTCCTCCATTCCGTATAATCGAACGGCTCTCTTAAAAGCAAAGCGACAAATCGTTCGGCATCTACTATTCCCAATTCATTGCTAAGGCATCTCATGCCCTTGTCCAACAATTCAACACTATTTGTCATATTTCTCAATATCATTGATAAATTCTATCGGATTGCATATGATAATACGTTTATCTTGATATTTCAACAAACGTTTGTCAACAGTTATGAAATAATCGCAATTCCCGGTTATAGCGCATGCAACATGAACAGCATCAACTTCTTTTACACCTGTTGCAATAATTTCCTTTGCTATTGTCTTGATTTCTTCCGATTTTCCGACAAAAGATGAACATAATTTTTCCCATTGTGCAATTGCCCTCTTTTTGCCCTTGAAAATATTACAGCTATTTTCAAATTCTAAAATAAAAGACCATACAAGTTCAATCTTGTTTTCATAAACCAAGCTTTGAATATAAAGTTTTGCCTGCGTTTCCAAATAAATTCTTAATTGCGTTTGGTCGTCATAAGGACGATTGAAACAACAATTATCCAAATATATACGATATTTCATTCATTTTTGACTTGCTTTTATCCGAGGAATCCCAATAAAATCCCGGCGGCGACTGCCGAGCCGATCACTCCGGCTACATTCGGCCCCATGGCGTGCATCAGCAAATAATTCGACGGATCATATTCGCTTCCCAACAGTTGTGAAATACGCGCCGAATCGGGAACTGCCGATACGCCGGCATTTCCGATTAACGGATTGATCTTGTTCTCTTTTTTCAAAAACAGATTGAAAAACTTTACGAACAAAACGCCGGCCGCTGTTGCAATAATAAATGAGAAAGCTCCTAATCCGAATATTTTCAACGAATTCCATGTAATAAATTGCGTTGCTTGCGTTGAAGCGCCAACGGTCAAGCCCAATAAAATGGTGATGGTATCAATCAGTGGACCTCGAGCCGTTTCCGCCAAACGGCGAGTTACACCAGATTCTTTCAGTAAATTACCGAAAAACAGCATCCCCAATAACGGAAGTCCGGAAGGAACCAAAAAACACGTGAGCAATAAACCTATAATCGAGAACATGATTTTTTCCGTCTGCGAAACGGCTCGAGGCGGCTTCATGCGGATTACCCGATCTTTCTTTGTCGTAAGCAAGCGCATGATAGGCGGTTGTATTACCGGAACCAATGCCATATAAGAATATGCCGAAATCGCCACGGCTCCCAATAATTCCGGAGCCAATTTGGAAGAAAGGAAAATAGCCGTCGGACCGTCTGCTCCTCCGATAATCCCGATAGCTCCCGCTTGATTAGGGTCAAAGCCCCAAAGCAAAGCTAAAATATAAGCGGCGAAAATACCGAATTGCGCCGCAGCGCCGATCAGCATGAGTTTCGGATTAGATATCAACGCCGAAAAGTCGGTCATTGCTCCGATTCCAAGGAATATCAACGGAGGATACCACCCTTGAGTAACTCCTTGATATAAAATATTTAATACAGATCCTTCCTCATAAATACCTATTTGCAAACCCACATCTTTAAAGGGAATATTACCGACTAAAATTCCGAATCCGATTGGAATCAAAAGCAAAGGTTCAAATTCTTTCGAAATTGCCAGGTAGATAAAAAATAAACCTATGGCAATCATTACAATATGTCCCGGCGTTACATTTGAAAAACCGGTATATGAAAGAAAAGTTTGAAGATTTTCTACTAAAAACGATACAAAATTCATACGATTATTCGATTATGGCAAGTTCCGCACCTTCTAAAACAGAATCTCCTTTGTTAACTTTAATCTCTTTTACCGATCCGTCTTTTTCGGCATTAATAACATTTTCCATTTTCATGGCTTCCAATATCATTACTTTCTGGCCTTTTTTCACCGGATCGCCTACTTTACAAAATATATCCAAGATTACGCCCGGCAGCGGCGAACGCAAAGCGGAAGCTCCCGCAGTGGCTTGTTGCGGACGCACAATCGGCGCAGCAGCGCTTTGAACAGGACGATTGATTGTAACAATCTGCTTTTTGGCCGGCTTATTCATTTCCACTTTAAAAGCCGTACCGTTTACTTCTACCTCGGCAACGGTATCTTCAATTCTGTTTATAACAACTTTATAAACATTTCCGTTAATTGTATATTTAAAATTATTCAACATATTACTTATTTCTTATAACTTATTACCTTTTAGGTGTTTCTCTCAATGTGTAAATTTTTGAACTCCAAGGAGAATAATTGCGCACCGTATTTTTAATTGTGAGAATGGTATTTTCATCATCATGAAATTCGGTGGCCTCAAAAATAGCCATAGCAATTGCCGCATATATTTCTCCCGATTGTTGAGCAATATCTCTTGCTTCTTCTGCGCTTACGCCGGAAGCTTTCATTGTACGTTTATGACTTAAAGAAACAGCCGTATTCCCTATCAATTTAAACAGCAAATAAAGCGCAATTAATCCTAAAAATACGACGCCCATAGCGGTTATCGTCATTCCGATTCCCCGGCTGTCGTTACTTTTGAAATTATCAACTCGTTCGCTGGCATCCGAAATTTTGTTATTGGAAGCGGGCGTTACATGCTCAAAATAAACCCAAAGGCTTTGCCCTTCTTTATATTTGGGATTGAGCCGAATCTCTTCTTCTAATCGTTTTTGTGTCCATCCGTCCCCGAATAATCCGTAGCTGATATCCGGGCTTTGACCCGAAGGAACCGTAACGGAATCAATCAAAGTACGCCCGTCCGAATCAAACAAAGCGATAAAATTCGGTTTATCCGGATACAAAGTGAAATTTACATGAAAGGTTCCGCGTGCCGGGTGATTATCAGCCCAGAAAAGTACATGCTGATGCGGTTTGATTTTTGTTAAAACGTCGCCTTTCGGTACCCTATATTTCTTCGGTTCTTTGATATCATCGGTAAGAAAGCAACCGGCAATATTAACTATTCCCGGAGAACTGTTGAAAATTTCAATCCACGGATATTTATTTCCGTAATCGTCCAAAAAATTATCTTCGTTGATCACCAACACCTCGTTAATTCGGAGTGAAGCAGTGCGTTGCGCTTGCAGATTTATACCGGCAAACAATCCCGACAAAACGAATATTATTATATAATAATACCTCTTATTATAATTCATAATTCATCATTTATAATTCATAATTACAAAGGCAGATTATCGTGTTTTTTCGGCGGATTGACTTGTTTTTTCGTCGCAAGTTGTTGCAAAGCGCGAATGATGCGAAACCGGGTATTGCGAGGTTCGATCACATCGTCAATATAACCGTATTTTGCCGCATTATAGGGATTTGCAAATAGTTTCGTGTATTCTGTTTCTTTTTCCGCCAAAACTTTTTCCGGATTATCCGATTCTTTGGCTTCCTTGGCATAAAGAACTTCCACTGCGCCCGCTCCACCCATTACGGCAATTTCAGCGGTAGGCCACGCATAATTCATATCTCCTCTCAGCTGCTTGCAACTCATCACAATATGAGCGCCGCCATAGGATTTTCGAAGCGTAACGGTTACTTTAGGAACGGTTGCTTCTCCGTAAGCGTAAAGCAATTTAGCGCCGTGAACGATGACGCCTCCGTATTCTTGACCGGTTCCCGGAAGGAATCCGGGGACATCAACCAGCGAAACGATAGGGATGTTGAACGCATCACAGAATCGAATGAAGCGAGCGGCTTTACGGGAAGCGTTGATGTCCAATACGCCCGCAAGCGTCTTGGGCTGGTTCGCTACGATACCCGTCGAGCGTCCGTTGAAGCGAGCAAATCCGATAATAATGTTTTTGGCGTAATCGGCATGAATTTCCAGAAATTCGCCATCGTCAATAATGGCTCCGACTACTTCGTACATATCGTAGGGTCTATTCGGACTGTCCGGAATAATTTCGTTTAATGAATCTTCTAACCGGTCAATCGGATCGTTAGTCGCTTTTACCGGCGGTTCTTCGAGATTATTTTGAGGCAGATAACTTAATAAACGGCGAATCAGCGCAATTCCGTCTTTCCCGGTTTCAACGGCAAAATGAGTTACTCCCGAACGGGTGGCATGTACTTCCGCTCCACCCAGTTGCTCTTGAGTTACGTCTTCGCCCGTAACGGTTTTCACAACTTTCGGACCGGTGAGAAACATGTAGCTCATCCCTTTTACCATTATCGTAAAATCAGTTAATGCGGGAGAATATACAGAGCCTCCGGCACAAGGACCGAAAATACCGGAAATTTGAGGAACTACTCCCGAAGCCAAAATGTTGCGTTGAAAAATTTCACCGAACCCGCCCAAAGCGGTAATCCCTTCTTGAATACGAGCGCCTCCGGAGTCATTCAATCCAATGATTGGAGCGCCCATTAACATGGCTAAATCCATTATTTTGCAGATTTTTTTTGCCATGGTTTCGGACAAAGAGCCTCCGATGACCGTAAAATCTTGAGCGAAAAGATAAACCAATCGTCCTTCGACCGTTCCGTAGCCGGTAACGACTCCGTCGCCTAAGTATATTTTCTTTTCCATGCCGAAATTCGTACAGCGGTGTTCCACGAACATATCCACTTCTTCGAAACTTCCTTCATCCACCAACATACTGATACGTTCCCGCGCCGTATATTTACCTGCGGCGTGTTGTTTTTCGATAGCTTTTTCTCCGCCGCCCAGACGAGCTTTTGCCCGCAGGTCAATAAGTTCTTTTACTTTATCTAATTGATTACTCATAGGATCCTATTGACATAATTCGGTTAGTACACTTCCTGTTGATTTCGGATGTAAAAAAGCGATTTGCAGACCTTCAGCTCCTTTACGCGGCGCTTTATCAATCAGCTGAACGTTTTTTGCTGCCGCTTCGGTTAGCGCTTGCGCTACATCGGGAACCGCAAAGGCAATGTGATGCACGCCTTCTCCCCTTTTTTCAATAAATTTAGCGATGGTAGAATCTTCAGAGGTCGGTTCAAGCAGTTCAATTTTTGTTTGACCTGCTTTGAAAAATGCCGTTTTTACTTTTTGGTCGGCTACTTCTTCAATATTGTAGCATTTCAGACCTAATACATTTTCATAATAGGGAAGATGATCGGCAATCTTGCGAACAGCTATCCCGATGTGTTCAATATGAGAAATATTCATATACTGATTATTTTAAGTTAAACTTTGCGGCTACAAAGGTACTACCTTATATTCAATATCGGAAACTTTTTAAAGTTTTTTTCGATTTGAAATGACGAAAAATCCGGCAGTAAGCGTAAAATAGCGGACAACAGTTTCAAAAACGGATAAGGATAAAAGAAAAAACGAAACCTTGCGAAATAAGAGAATCTTACAGATTTATATATTATTTTTCTTTTTTATATTATTATTTTAATCTATTTGTCATATGTGTTGTTATTTTGCTTATCTTTGTAAAAAAATATTGGAGGATTGAATATATATAGATTTGTAGTCCTTTTCTATTGAATATAAATGAAACAGAAACGTGATTTGGTAAAATAATTATCTATTTAAAACAACAAAACTATGTCATACGGTTATAAAACAAGTTTAAAATTAGATGGCATTGTTCATGATGCCTCAGTCGTTTCCTATGCTTATGATAAAAGCATAAATAACTACGGAGATGTTACAGGTCCTGTTGAAGGAGGAAAGATTCATCTTTCTTTACCGGATATTCCCAAAAACAGTATATTAGAATGGGGCATCCAACCGCGTAACTATAAAAGCGGAATCATAGAAGTGACCGGAATTGACGATGATAAGCCTATTCCGGAGGAAGAAATTGACTTTAGGTATGCCGCTTGCGTGAATCTCAAGTTGGTATATGAACGGGATTTTTCGAATTATTTCACAACGTTTTTAACGATTTCGGCTGAAAGAGTTTGCTTCGGAAGAAATAATTGTTGGATAAAAAAGGATTGGACTATTGAAGATGAGGAAACCGTGTCCAAGGATGCCGTGGATGTCATTGATCTGCTTCCCAAAGATGTAGCAATTGACGGTTTCTTGTATGTTGCCGGGAAAAAGTATGAAATACAAACGTTTGAAACCGAATTTTCCCAAGCCGACGATTGGAAAGGGCAACCTGCAAAGGAAGTGAAAGGAGGGTTGCTGTTGATAACGTTAAAACAGAAAACGGATGAAATACTCAGCAATTGGATGTTTCAGAAAGGCATTGCTTATGACGGACTGATTACCTTTGCTCCGATTTCCCGCACGGCAAATGCACCTTTGCAAATAAGATTCGAAAAGGGAAGGTGCATTTCTTTTGATAAAATGCTGGGCGTAAATATAGGCGGACAATTGAGCTTGCTTATTTCGCCGGAAAAACTGTTGGTTAATAACAAGATTGAACATACAAATAAATAATGGCTTATTTTAAAGACAACAGATTATGAGAGACGATTTAGACAATCCGAATCGCAACGGAGCTCTTTCTTTAGAGAACCCTTCGAAAGAAGAAAAGCAACTGGAGACATATAAAGCGCAAGCCCGAATGTATTTATTTCTTCATGCTAATGTGGTAAAAAAACATTATGCTTCCTATATTTTAGAAAGACTGTGCGAGCAAAATCCGGAATTGAAGGAACTTTACGTTTCAGGACCGGAACCGAACAAATTAAGAAATTTTCGTAGAGTTTTAGAAACTTATAGGCTTATTGAAGAATACATTATACTTTACGGAGAAATGCTGATTTTGTATAATCCGGAAGATAACGAACCTTGCGTTGTGGTTGATGCTTATGTATTCACAGACTATGACATCGAAGCTTTTGAGGAACGAATGTTAATCGAATACATACAAAACAATCCCCATAACGATGAATCTTCGCCCCAATCAGAATTTGCTAAAAAAGCTGCAATCAGAGTTGCCAGATATGGAGCGGGCTATGGATTGAGCAGAATGGGCGCTTCTTTAACCCATACGGCTACCCGCTTGAGCGCATTGAGCAATCATTATGCTTCCGGTCATAAAACCCTTATGCGAGTTGAAAGAAGCATCAGTGGCAAAAAAACGCAAAGAGAAGCTTTACTCAAATTGTTGAATAAATCGGCCAAATATGGACAATCGGCAGCTCAAAAGAAAGTTGCCGGTACCGTATTAACAAAGCTTGGCTCTAAATTAAAGAAAGGGACTTTCAGACTAATTACCCTATTAGATGTATTTAATCATTTAGAAGTTGTTGATGATAGTCCAAATGCACTATTTAGAGTAGAGGCTAAACATGATATTTTGCCGAAATTAAAAATATATTGCGAGCAAAACAACAATTATCAAACAATAATCAACCGGCAATATTTTGAAAATGCGGATGAGTAAAGCGTTTTTCATGAAACAATCTTGGTATTTCTTATTAATTAGTTCCTTACTTATGTCCTGTAATTTATCTCGAAACAATTATATAATAAACACCCAATCTATGTTACCAACAATCAGAATAGGAAGTACGGTAAAGATAAGCAGACAATTTGATTCATTGGATTACGGAGATATCGTAGTTTTCAATTTTGACGGAAAAATAGACGACGGTGCAAGTGAAGAAGAATGGGAATATAGAAGAGAAAAAGGGATAGATAAATTATATGAACTTCACGGAGTTATTGTAGCTCGAATTGTTGGACTACCGGGCGACAGTATTGCCGTTGAAAAGGAAATTTGCATCATTAACGGAAAAAAGAATAAACATCAACTGATTCGGAAGGGTATTTTAGATGAAGATGTAGAAGATTATTTTAGAAGCTTAGTGTCTGAATATGAAGAACAGTTGCCAAACGGGAAAATTATTCATATTTATAGATTCGAAATTACAAGTAGCGAAATAAAAGAATATTCGGATTATCCTTATAGTGAAGATGAATATGAGAATATGTATAAAGACATGAAAGCGATTAAAGTACCTGATAACCATTATTTTATAATGGGTGACTTTAGAGATAACAAATATGATAGCAGGTATATCGGAACAATTCCAAGAGAGCAAATCTTCGGGAAGGTAGTTGAGATTAAGCCGCCGAAAAAGAAACAGAAATGAATTTCTCTATAAATTCCTATTGGTAAATTGTTCTTTATGAAAAGATTATGCTATACCCTGTTAGCAGGTATTTTACTCGTTTCTTGTAATTTGTCGCGAACCTATTTTAGAGCAACTGAAACTTCCATGCTTCCAACAATCAAAGTGGGAAGTATTGTAAAAATAGCGAGACAGGTTAATTCATTGGATTACGGAGATATCGTAGTTTTCAATTTTGACGGAAAATAGATGACTTTTATGAAATGCAGGGACCGTTTGCATTTCGTGTTGTAGGATTGCCCGGCGACAGCATTGCAGTAGAAAAAGAAATTTGCATTATTAACGGGAAAAAAGATATGTATCGGTTGGTTAGGAAAAACGTTCCGGATGAAGACTTAGATAATGATCTTAGAAAATTTACTGTCGAATATGAAGAATTTTTACCCAACGGAAAAAACATTCATATATACAGACTCGAAATAACCGGTGAAGATTTGAAAAATATATTCCCTTACAACTATTCTCCAATATCGGGAGATAATTACGAGCTTCAATACGACGACATGGATGCCATTAAAATTCCTGAAAATCATTACTTTCTGATGGGAGATTTTAGAAGTAATGCCAATGATAGTCGAAAAATAGGAGCAATTCCAAGAGAGCAAATCATAGGAAAGGTAGTTGAGATTAAGCCGCCGAAAAAGAAACAGAAATGAATTTCTCTGTAAATTTATTTTAATAACAATCAAGGAAAATGGAAAATCAAGACAAATTTCCGGAAAGCAGTAATATAGAAACAGCTGATGTTGTTGAAGAACAAAAAATCATCAGCTTAAACAAATTGCGCTTATAGTTATAAGAGTAATTTTTTGGTGTTTATTCTTATTGGAATTGACGGCGAGCGATTGATAATGTTAAGAAAAGCGCCACTCTGTATGATTAAAATTCAGCAATCAGTTTCAAATTGAATTGTCGTCCGGTCAGTCTGTCGGGGACTGCATTCTGGTTTCCGTTCACATCCGAAAACCATGAATATGAACTTACATTTTTAATATCCAAGAGATTAAATGCATCAATACCTATCCAAATATTTCTGAAATTTCGCCAAAAAGCTGGCTTATTTTCTCGCGAATTTTCATCCAATAAACGATAAGCCATTCCGATATCCACTCTTCGATAGGACGGCGTTCGAACCACGGTTGTGTAATTACCCGGTACGCTGAAAGGAATTCCGCCGGCCCATACGGCTCGCAAATTAAATCGTATGTTTTTAAAATGCGGACTATACCGGGTAAAAGATTCGGGAAAATTATCCGTAAAAAACAAAGTTATATTGTATATTTGCTCCGTGGGCAACGATATTTTTTTTCCGTACAGGACTTGTTTGGCTTCCATCAATGAAAAATTCAGCCATGAATCCGTTCCCGGAACGTATTGTCCGAACAGTTTCATGTCAATTCCCGCAGCATGGCCGGAAGAAAGATTATAACCCAAATATTGAATCCGAACGTTATCCACCGAATACGGAACCAATCGGTCTAATTTTTTGTAATATAATTCGGTTGTAAATTTAAACGGACGATCGCTGTATTTAAAATCATAATCTCCGCCCAAAACAAAGTGAATGGAGCGTTGCGATTTGATTTTATCATTTAAAGTAATGTAGCGATTTCCGTCCTCATCGGTATTGATGACTTGAAATTCTTTATAAAAAGGCGCCTGATAGTATAATCCCGTAGCAAAACGAAACGTAAAGTTCTGATTTTTAGAAGGAATAAATCCCAATGAAGCGCGCGGACTCAAAATAAATTCGTCGTTAAAATCCCAATAGGAACCGCGAACGCCTGCCGTTAACGAAAAGATTCCCTGTTCGATCCGAAATTTGTAAGTATCTTGTACGTAACCGGAAAAACGATTTGATTGAATATTGTTTCGAGAAAAAAGATTGCTGTAAACCCGGAGTCTTTCATCATTACGGGGCATCGAATATCCCATGGAATCCTGTAATTCCCATTCCCGGATACGATCGGTTATTTTTTCTTTCTGCAACGACAACGACCAGCGAATCGTGTTTTGATTGAATCCGAGATTACCGGTCAGCATCGCATTGGAAACGTCGGCTTTCAGATAATTGCGAGCATGTTCGATAAATCCGCCGACGCCGGTAATTTCTTTATCGTCTTCCATAACGTTGCTTAACCAATACTCGCCGTCAATATCGTAATTTTCCTGTTCGAGGGATTGAAAAGCGGATATCTGCAAGGAAATATCCGCATGTTCGCCCATCGTATATTTTATTGTTCCCGCTCCGAACAGAGTTCGAAAGCGATCTTTCTCAAAGCCGCCGTAATAAACGTCAAAACCTTTCATTGATTCATAGGTTCCGAAAACAGTCTGCCGCATGTACGGATTAAAATTGTAGATATTTTCCGAATAATTTCCCAGAAAACTCAACTCAAGTTTAGGCGTAACTGCATAAGTCATATAGGTTTGCAAATCGGTTGCCGCCGGATTGTAATCTCCTTTTGTTTCCAATGTACTCAACAACGTAGTTCCACTTTTGTAGCGTACTCCGGTTATCTGGCTGAATTTTCCGGAAGAACTTCCGAAATAAACATTTCCGCCCAACAAACTTCCGGTTACCCCTCCTTCCAATTTTTCCGGTTTTTTGTACGTCACATTTAATACGGACGACATTTTATCGCCGTAGCGAGCTTCAAAACCGCCGGAAGAAAATTCTACTTTCGCGGTCATATCCGGATTGATAAAACTTAATCCTTCTTGTTGTCCGCTGCGAATCAAAATCGGACGATAAACTTCGGTTCCGTTGACATAAACGATATTTTCATTGTAATTTCCGCCCCGTACCGAATATTGCGTGCTTAATTCATTGGTTGAAGAAACTCCGGCGCCGGAAGTAATAACGAACGATTCAATGCTTCCGCCGGTCGCGTCAACCGCCAAACGGCCTTGTTCGATGTTAATATTTTCCATCGTATTGGTTTGTACCCGGCTGCGAGTCACCGTGACCCCCTGCAATTCGTAGGAAGCATGGCGCATTTTCACGTCAACAATCATATTTCCCGTCACTTCGGATATAATCCGTTGGGTTTTATTATATCCCAAGCAGGAAAAAATCAAAGCGCAGGAATCGCCGGTTGAAACCGACAAGGTATATTTTCCCTTTTCGTCCGTAAATGCGCCGTTTATCGTTCCGCGTACATGGACGGACACCAATTCAATCGGTATTCCGTCGGAATCGGTAACCGTTCCGGAAATCTTCACCCGTTGCGCCAAAACAGTATAGGATGTTACAAGCAAACAGAAAACCAAGATAAATCGAATACGCATTTATAAAACATTTTTATCTATTAACGGAAAATAGTGTTTTTACGTATATTTTGGGAAAGAATTATTGGAAGTTAATCTAAAAATTGACCGGAAATATGATTATTTGGTGATATAGCGGATAAAATAAAAAAATCTGATTTTTGAAAGAGAATGGCTAAAATCTTTACTTATACCAAAAAAAATACTTATGCTGATTCTGCTTTTCTTCTCGGGTTTTAGCCGTATAAACCGGCTGAAGCGTATAGGGATGGAGACCGGTATAATAGATTTCGGTCGCCAAAGTCATCGGAGTCGGAGTAAAATCTTGAACTTGCTCCGGATAATAATTCAGTTTTTTAACGATTGCCGCCAATTCCGCCATGTCTTTTTCCGTACAAGCCGGATGAGAACTTATAAAATAAGGAATCAACTGCTGATTCAAATTTTCCTCACGGTTTAACTTATCGAATATCTTTTTAAATTGAAGAAAAACGGAAAAATCCGGTTTGCGAATGCAATTAAGCGTTGTTTTCGAAGTATGTTCGGGAGCCACTTTCAATCTTCCGGAAACATGATTTCGAATCAATTCCTGGGTATAATCCCGGGCCGATTGATTTCGGTCGGCATTTTCGTAAGGATGCACCAATAAATCGTAGCGTACACCGCTTCCGATAAACGATTTTTTTATTCCCGGAACCGCATCAACCGCTCGATAAAGCTCCAATAACGGACGATGATCGGCTTGAAGATTCCGACAAATGTTCGGAAAAATACAAGAAGGTTTTCGGCAAGCCTCGCAGATTTTTCGATCCGTTCCGCTCATTCGGTACATATTGGCTGAAGGTCCTCCCAAGTCAGTGATGTATCCTTTGAAATCAGGCATTTCCGTAACGGCTTTCACTTCTTTCAGAACGGATTCTTTGGAGCGGGAGACTATAAATTTTCCTTGATGCGCTGAAATCGTACAAAACGCACATCCTCCGAAACAACCGCGATGAATGGTAATCGAATGTCGAATCATTTCATAAGCCGGAATCCGTTTATTTTCGTATTTAGGATGCGGTAAACGGGTATAAGGTAAATCGTAACAGGCATCAATCTCTTCCGTGGTCATCGGCGGATAAGGCGGATTGACAATCACCCGGCAATCTCCTGTTTTCTGTATCAAACGACCGGCTGTCATTCGATTGGATTCTTCTTCGATATGCTTGAAATTCTCCGCTTGCAAGCGCTTATTTTTTAAGCACGATTCATACGAATGTAAGACCATATCGTTCGGCATTTCTCGGTATTCCTTTTGAATAAAAACCGTTTGCGGAATAGAGGAAATATCGGAAAGGTTTCCGTCCCGAAAAGCGGAAACAACAGCGAACAATGGTTTTTCGCCGCAACCATATACCAAAAGATCGGCTTGAGAAGAAATCAAGATACTCGGCAACAGTTTATCTTGCCAATAATCATAATGAGAAAGCCTCCGCAAAGAAGCTTCGATTCCGCCGATAACCACCGGAACATCCGGAAAAAACTTTTTCAGTAAGGCGGTATAAACAATGGTCGGATATTCCGGACGACGATCCGTTCGCCCGTCGGGCGTATAAGCATCTTCCGAACGAAGACGTTTATTAGCGGTATATTTATTCACCATCGAATCCATAGCGCCTGCCGAAACTGCAAAAAAAAGACGAGGACGTCCCAGCTTCTTGAAATCCCGTCCGTCGTCTTGCCAATTGGGTTGGGGAACAATGGCAACCTTTAGCCCCATCGCTTCCAGAGTGCGCCCGATCACCGCCGCTCCGAAAGAAGGATGATCCACATAAGCATCGCCCGAAAAAAGAATTACATCCAAGCATTCCCATCCGCGCAACTCTACTTCTTTTCGAGTTGTCGGCAGCCAATCCGTCCACTTTCGTTCAACCATAACGCAAAGGTAAAAAAAATCAGCGAGTCGGCAAAAGGTTTAGAATAACGGTTAATTGAATCAAAGAGGATGTTACAAGCAGCGGCATTTTTATTTTTTAAATACCAAATATACGGCACAAACAATCAGGATAAATGCTAAAATGTGGTTCCAACGAAAAGTTTCCGTACGGAACAAGAACGTCGTAATAACGACAAAAACGCTCAAGCTGACCACTTCTTGAATTATTTTCAGTTGTATCAAAGTGAACGGTCCTCCGTCGCCTTTGTAGCCGATTCTGTTGGCGGGGACTTGGCAACAGTATTCAAAAAAGGCGATACCCCAACTAAATAAAATTATAATTATCAAAGGTAAAGAACGAAATCGGGTAAACTCATTTAAACGCAAATGACCGTACCATGCAAGAGTCATGAAAATATTGGATGCAATCAGTAAAAGTACCGTGTATATTGAAGAAGTCATTAGTTATGAATTATGAATTATAAATATTATTTTTTACTTTAATTTTTTTCGCATCTGTAAACAAAGGTAGAAAACATTTTTTGCAGTCCAAAATATTTCGATATTCATTTGCTTTTTCAATAAAAATGGTTGAACTTTGTTCCGGATTTAAACTTTTAATGTCATAAAATCAATGGACATCAATAAGATTCAAGAACAATTTAATTTCATAGCCCGAAAGTACGACAATCAAAGAAAGTGTTTTATTCCCTGCTATGACGATTTTTACCAAAGATCAATCTCTTTATTAAAATATTACAGAGATGATTTCAAAACAATTGTTGATTTGGGCGCCGGAACCGGTTTGTTGACAAAAGAGATTTATGAGTTATATCCCCAAGCGCATTACGTTTTAATTGATATTTCCAAAGATATGCTGAAAATCGCAGCGGAAAGATTCAAGGGACTGAACAACTTTGAGTTTATGGAATCCGATTATGTTGAAGACATTCCCGTAGAAAATTGCGATTTAATATGTTCTGCGCTGTCCATCCATCATTTGGAAAACAACGACAAAGCCGCATTGTATAATACTATTTACAAAAAATTGGATAAAGCCGGATGCTTCATCAATTTGGATCAATTTGTCGGAGAGACGGAAACCATCAATAATTTGTATGAAGAATGGTGGCAGAACTATATTGATTGCAGCGGAATGTCGCCGGAGGAGAAGTCAAGAGGGAGAGAACGTAGAGCGCTGGATAAAGAAAATACAATCCGGGAAACAATCAAATTGCTGAAAAGCAGCGGATTTGAAACGGTTGAATGTATCTACGGCTTTATGAAATTCGGCGTAATAATGGCTATAAAATAAATGTTACCGATTATCTGTTTCTCTCGGATTGCGCATAAAAGAATGTGCCGATAATCAAGCATACTGTTGTCAGTAAGGCAATTGCCGTAAAATTCACAATCGGATTGAATATGACTACGCTTTTGTATTCCTCCGTCCCCGAATAAACGACGGCACGGGTGAGGTCAAGACAATAAGTCATGGGCATGAGGCGGCTGAGAATCATCAACACGCCGGTTGAATGATTGATTGGGACAATGGCGCCCGATAAAAACATCTGCGGCATCGTAATCAACATAACGGCAAAATTCGCCGTTTTTCTGCTTTTGATCAATCCGATTAAAATCATTGACATCGCTCCGCCAGCAAGGCACACCAACGGCGAGAGGACAAGAATCATAAGGAGCCGTACCGGGGACAATGTTATTCCCATGATAAACCCGACGATCAGCGTTCCCGCCATACTGACTATCGCGCCGAACGATGCGCCAAAAATCTTACCTACGACAAGCGAATAACGCGAAACCGGAGATACAAGCATTTCTTGATTGAAATCGGTTTCATGGTCATCTACCAAAGATGACATGCCCGTACAAGTTACCATAAACAGCATATTGACCAGCATCCCGACCAACATAAATTTTCCAAACCCGAATCCCAGCCCGCTCGCCATATTTTGCGACAGATTACCGCCTATCATTCCCATAAACATAATGGGCATCGCAAGGCTCATAATCATCATACCGGGCGATTTAAAAGATACGGTTATTTCCCTTGCCATAACCGCAATGACGGTATT
>WRFZ01000160.1 GCA_009778655.1 Candidatus Azobacteroides sp. | reverse complement strand
TAAATACACGCGCTGAAACGATACACATCGTCTTTGAAACGCCAATTCCCGTCTTGCTCCAATTTATTTTCAACATAAGTGGTCAACCATTGAAGAAGCCGCGGGTCTTGATGTGCATTTTCAATCATTCGGGTCACTGCTTCCATACGCACTTTGGCGGAATTCATCTCAATATTGAACTTCGAACTTCTTCCCAATTCACGCGCCAAGTTACGGAGAACCTTTTGGAAAAAGCTGTCAATAGTCGTAATATATAATCGGCTGTAATCGTGGATAATGGCATTCAGCATCTCGCCGGCTTTTTTGCGAATCAAAGTTTCGTCCATAGGTCGCCCGGCTTCTTTCAAAGCTGTTCGGATAGAATCAAGAAAATTTTTTGAATCGGCGGTTCCGAAAGCCAATCCATACAAATCCGACAGAATCCGTTCCTTCATTTCGCCGGTAGCATCTTTGGTAAACGTAACGGCCAAGATATGACTGTAAGTATCGGATCCGCCCAATAATACTTCTTTGATGTATTCGCGCGCTAAGGTATAAGTTTTACCCGAACCTGCCGAAGCTTTATATAATTTCAATTGTGACATACGAATACAAAGGTAATTATTTTAGTTCATTCAAAAGTTTTTCCTCAAAAGGCTGCAACCATCGAAAAGACAAAGGAATATCCGGATAGGTTTCTGTAAACTTTTTGTATTTGTTTGGCCTAATGCTTGTTTTGTCGAATTTCACTTCAACGGCAAAGGGGCTTTCAATATAGGGCAATACGAAATCAACTTCATTTCCATCGGTTGTTCTCCAGAATAATATTTCATCCGGTCCGTATTTTTCAGATAATAATTTGTAATTCAAAGTTTCCCAAATCATACCTTTGTCGGAACGAAGCGCAAGGGGTTGAAAATTATTCAGTAAACTGTTTAACATACCGGTATCTGTCAGAAAAACTTTCGGCATTTTGACTAATTCTTTTTTGAGATTTCTGTAAAATGGTTTCAACAAAACGATGTGAAAGCATTTCTGCAATACAGCCAGATAGTTTGTCACAGTTTCGTGCTTTATACGTAAAGATAAAGCTAAATCATTTGTATTTAGTAGATTTCCGGATTGTGCGGCAAGTATCCGAAAAAGATAATAAAAAGCTGTTTCGTTTTGTACGCCGGCTTCCAATATATCTCTTTTCACGTAAGCATCGCGTAATTCGGCTAAGCGCACAATTTTTTCCTTATTATCCGGCTCAGTAATAACGGCTGGGTAACCGCCATACAGCATGTAGTTTCGCCACTCTTGATGCAATACATCTATATAAACGGATTTTGCTTCTTTATTCGATTGCAGCCGAATAAGTTCTTCATACAAATCGTCCAGCCCTCTCAGTTGCAGATATTCATCAAATCCGCATGTTTGCAGGTAAAATATCTTCTTCCTTCCGGACAGCGAATCTTTGAATGTAGTATCTAAATAAAAAGCGCTGCTTCCTGTTGCGACAATCTTTATTTTCTCTGCGTATTCGTCATAAATCAGTTTAAGAAAATTGGAAGGATCTTGTAAATACTGAAATTCATCAATAAATACAATCACGCGATTTTTTACGACCGGAAGATAAGCCAATATATTCAAGGGCGATTTATCCAATTCATACAGGATATTTTTGTTTTCCAGATTCAGAAAGATGAATGGAATCTGTTCGGACTTACAGTGGGTTTCCAATTGCCGCATCAAGGTTGATTTTCCTGTCTGTCTCGCCCCAATGATAACTGTATATTCCTTTTTATCCAGATGTTTGAGTAAAGACTGATATAAATTACGTTTCATTTTTTATATTTTATGGTGCAAATATAATACTATATTTTGGAATACATATTATGTATTGGTAAAATTATCCGATATTTTTTGCCATATATAGTAAAAATTATCAGATATTCCTTTCTGTCTATGTGAAAATAATCCGATATTTACTACTGTATATTGGTAAAATTATCAGATATTTTCTTCCGTGTGTGGTATAGCACTACTAATCAGTATTATCTTTGTTGATGAATTTACAATTTGATAATCGCTTTAGACGTCTCTACTATCAGCGATTCCTATTTGACTGTCTTCTTCTATTTCAACCGCTTCACCGAGTAACTCAATGGTTTGATCTTGAGGCAATACATGAACCGTTCGTAATTTTCGCTCAATGGCTCGCGAACGAACGCCGGCTTTGTCTATCTCATCGGTTGCCTGCTGCAATCTTCTTTTTGTCCTTTCTAAAGTATCGCCGAATGAACTGAATTGCGTTTTAACGGCGCCCAAAATTTCCCAGACTTCACCGGAGCGTTTTTCAATTGCTAAGGTTTTGAATCCCATTTGCAGACTGCTCAAAAAAGCGACTAAATTCGTGGGACCGACAACCGTAATTTTGTAATCCCGTTGCAAAGTTTCAAAAAGTCCCGTCCGACGCAGGATTTCCGCATACAGTCCTTCGGTCGGTACAAACAAAATGGCAAAATCGGTTGTAACCGGCGGATTGATGTATTTATTCCGGATATCTTTCGCACTTTTTTTCACCGAATTTTCAAACTGCTTAGAGACTGATTCCCTATCGCGTACACTCAAGTTTTCATTTTCGTAAGCATCCAGCAAACGCTGATAATCTTCGTTGGGGAATTTTGAGTCAATGGGCAGCAGCAACGATTTATCGTCGTTGTTTTTCCCGGGTAATTTGACGACGTATTCTACTCGTTCCGAACTGTTTTCTTTGACGACTGCATTTTGTTCGTACTGTTCCGGCGATAAAATCTGTTCCAGAATAGCGCCCAATTGAATTTCGCCGAGATTTCCCCGCGTCTTTACATTTGTTAATATTTTTTTCAAGTCGCCGACTCCGGACGCCAACGATTGCATTTCACCCAAGCCTTTGTGTACCTGTTCCAAACGCTCGTTGATCAGTTTGAACGATTCATTGAAACGTTTTTCGACCGTTTCTTGTAGCTTTTCGTCCACGACTTTGCGCATTTCTTCCAATTTCTTACTGTTTTCTTCCTGCAAAGTTTGGAGTTTCTTTTCGACGGTTTCCCGGATTTCTTTCAAATTTGCTTCCGAATCTTTCCGTATTTGTTCCTGTCGGTTGGAAAATAATTCAAATTGCCCTTTTTGTGCATTGGAAAGCTCTGCAACGGTTTTGGTCAGTGTGTCGCTAAGTAGCTTAAACGATTGATTCAATTCTTCGCGGTTTTCTTTGAATGAGCGTTGACTTTCTTCGCGGTTTCTTCCAAATTCGTCTCGAATCAACGGATCAATTTTTGAAAGTCCGGCATCCAATTGGATGAATTTCTCCTTCCACTCATCAAAATGATCTTTTTTTCTCGTAACGAGGATTAATACAATAGCGCCGACAATCAAGAAAATGATGATTGAAAGAAGAATGACGATCATGATTTTATTATTTACAGCGCCGGCGTTACAAACAATTTCTTTAATCCCAATTCTTCCTTACTCACACCGACGGCTAAACCGATTGCCTGCGTAATATACAAAACCGGGATTTTTGTTTTCTTACCCAAATAACTGTCAATGTGGCTGCGACGCATATCAAGGTTCGACTGACACATCGGGCAAGCGACTATAATTGCTTCTGCGCCTCTGTCTTCTGCATCTTGTACGATTCTACCGGACAGTTTGGCTACGGTGTCGGTACGCGAAACGGAAAGTCCGGCTCCGCAACATTCGGTTTTGAATCCCCAATCGAGGGTTTTAGCGCCTATTTGTCGCATCAATTCGTCCATGGATTGCGGATCTTCCAAACGGTCGAATTGCAGGATGCCATGCGGACGCACCAAAAGGCATCCATAGTAGCAAACCACTTGATGATCAAAGGGGTTGACAACTTTTTCGGTTATTTTATCGGCAATATATTTTTCAATAAATTGCATAGCATTCAGTATTTCACATTTTTTGTTTAGCGGCATCCCGAGGATTTCGGACAGACGACTTTTCAAAGCCGGATCTTCGTTCCATTCGTGTTGCGCTACACTCAACCGGTTGTAGCAGGCGGCACACGGAACGACAATTTCATTCAAGCCTTGTTTTTCGGCCAAAGCCAATATACGGGCCGGTAACGCCGCGGCGAGTTCTCCGTTAAGGGAATGAGCTGCGGTAGCGCCGCAACAATTCCAATCTTCAATTTCCGTAAAATGAATGTCGAATGCTTTTGCCAAAGCTATGGTTGATTGTGCGTATTCCGAAGAAGTACCTTTCAGAGAACAACCGGGATAAAATCCTATATTCATAATTATTATGTTATTATACGATGATTGTTATTGCTTTGTATTTTTGAAAATAGCGTCCATCTGTTTTTTATCTTTTATTACTTCCGGTATAATCGGAAGTTTTCCTTTTGCAAACATTTTCGGCGCTACATCCATATCTTGAAAAATATCGAATGTTCGCGTTTTATAGTCTGCAACCAAACCGATTTCGTATAAACGTCCGGTATATTTCACCGAATCCAAAAATGCACGGTGGAACGACAGAATATTTTTCGATTTTTTATTGACCGTCTTTTCTTGAATCGCTTTTTCGCGTAAGAAATCCATCAGTTGGGGAATATCAATTTCCATCGGACAGCGTGTAAGGCAATTTTGGCAGGAAACGCAAAGCCAGATAGATTCGGAAGATAATATTTTTCGGTAGTTTTCCGTATCGTTGGTTTGGAGCATTCGCATGACGCGGCTCGGCGTATAATCCATTTCTTCGGAAACGGCGCATCCGGCCGAACATTTTCCGCATTGATAGCAACGATTGACGTTAACATGCGTGTTTAATCGTATTTCAGAGATATATCCTTTCTTTTCCATATTGATTTTTTCAAAAATATCGTTAATAGTTAAGGACAAAATTACCAATAATTATTTGAATTTGAAAATTTGAGAAATAAAAATTGTATTTTTTCCAAACCTCGTCCTATGGCTACCTCTCCGCCGGTTGAAGGTTCTTTCCTTTGTCGCGCCTCACATTATCATGTATCTGCTTATTTTCCGAGAAACAGATAGTTTTACGATTTAATAGCTTGATGCGTTCATATATCATTCAAATCTTTCAACGCAACTTCCAACGTTAAGGATTTGTTTGGAACGCCAAACCACATTTCATCTTCTTCTCCCAAAAGATAAGCTCGCCGTATGATTTCTTTCACAAAATCTTCAGTATAAATGTCTGATAATCTGTATTCTCGTTGCTTATCAATAGGTTCTCCTCCCAAATAAATATACCCGTCATAGTTATTTTCAAAACTACCGAAGTCGTCTTTTTTATATGCCAGCTCTTCAATGACTTCTTTTCCAAACGGACTTCCTTTTAATTTGAAAGCAACCGGTTGCCCGCCATTTTTTGCAAAGGCATAATCGAACATGCCTCCTCGCGTATATCCGTTGATTCCGGATGTGTGAACTCTTGTACAAAAAACATCCTTATCCGAGAATCGTTTTACCAATTGATTGGCTGCTGAATAATCATCTTCCGGCGATTCGCCATCATCGTCAATTGCCGAAGATTTGTATGCATGTCCATAACCGACTATGAACAGATTATTTCGCGAATCGGATGAAGTTTTTATCATTTTTTCTATAACATTTGCCATGTGTGTATTTCTTTCTTGGGCATTATTATCTGTGATAAATTTTTGTAATTCTTCTTTTGTTTTTATTTCTCGAATCGGCGGTTGAAAATCCGCAAAAACAACCTTGATCTTTTCATTTTCAAGCAGACGTTTATTTAATTGCCATAAGTTGATAAGAAACTCAAAACCGCCTCTATCAAACCACCCGTTCGCCTGCATATCTTGATAAATTCCAATAAGGATAGACGAATCCATGCGCTCAATATTGTTAAAAAACTTATCAATCTCGCTTTGTTTATAAGATTGGAGTTCCATAAAGACGGTTCCTACCGTTTTGGGAAAAACCGGATCATTTACCAAATCTTTCAATAATTGCCATGACAATTTTTCCCGGTGACGTTCTCCGTAAATCACCAATTTATGCTCGGTAAGCGCTTCCAAAAGAAATTGTTTAGGCGGTTCTCCGTTTTTTTTCAGATAATTCACGAAAGCAATCGTGTCTGTTGGGGTATTCAGAATTATGACGGTTCGTCGAACTTCCAATAAATATAAAGGTAAATAGTCACGTATTTTATCTTCAACTGCCTTCAAGCCCGGTCCTCCCATATTTTCTCCGGCATTGACCCAAATGCCTTCTTCCAGATTCAGTACACGAAATTTATAATCAGAATCACGATATGGGTATATAACGACAGCAATGGAATCATGGTAGGTAATCATTTCTGTAATCTCTTGATTAAGAAGTTCTGATTTAAACTCTGCAGTTGTCTTTTCATCATTCAATTCCTTATTGTCGCCACTACGAAATCTATATGTTGATTTCTTATACATTTCACTCAATTTGCCATTCGCCCTTAAGTATTGAAGTGAGACAAATGCTTTCAACGGAGTTGAAAAATCATTATCAAAATTAAAATTCTTTACCTTTTTATCAACAATTTGAGTGTGATAATCTTGTGCGTAAGAATTAACAAAGATACCAATAAATAATATCAAAAAGATTAACTGTTTCATAAAAAAGTTACTATTACCGAGTTAATAAATCGTGAATAAATGGCGGCCATACTTACATCTTGATCCGGATAATCCATGTTCTCATTTCCATACACTTTCAATACATCAACATAGCGCTTACCTGTTTATAAGAGATACCTTACCAATTTAATGTTGCGAATTTATAACTTTATTTTCAAATAACATAATTTTTATCATATTTTTTCAAGGCGGAATAGAGTGAGGCATAGCCGAACCGGGAAAATCCGGCGGACAAACCGGTCAGAATATGCAATTCTTCGGAGACGTTTTGCTTTACCTTTGAATTATTTTCTACGCGGATCGGTCGTAAAAATAAAGCATGGTTATTGATTTATACCGCGCTATATACGCCTTTCAACAATAGAACCGAAGCGCTTGTGACGGAATCGTTCGGAATAATTTCCATATAATCGCCGTTTCGCTCGCCGGTTTGAACTTTCACTTTACGAAACACATATTTGTTGTCGTCGGAAGAATGCAACAGAAGTACAAAATGCTCTTCCTCCTCGGTGATTAATGCATCCACCGGCAACGCCCATACGGTTTTTGAGGCAATTACAATTCCGGCATCAATATACATTCCGGTCAGTAACGGGACTTGCATGTTGCCGGTGGGATGCGCTTGTACCGTAACCGTGCGATCGGTCCGGTCAATCGCTTTTCCGACGGCATTGATTGTAGCTGTAAGGAGTTGACCGGATGATTCGGGCAACGAAAAAATTACTTTTTGGCCGGTCCGAACAGAAGCAATGTCTTTCTCAAAAACAGATAAATACAGTTGGAGTTGTTGGGTATCCGCGATTTCCGCCACCACGTCGGACGGTTGGATGAACTTGCTTATATCAACGTATAACCGGATAATATCTCCGGCAATCGGCGCGCAGATAACGGCAAACGGACTGATTTTCCCTTGCTTTATTTTATCGGTATCCAGGTTTAGCAGCAAAAGTTGTTGTTTTAATCCTTCACAAGCGGCTGTCGCTTTTTTGTAATTGCTTTCCGCTTCGAGGAATAATTTTTCGGAAGAAATATTTTCGGTAAAAAGCGTTTTTTGTCGCTTGTATTCCGCTTCCAATGATTTCAGTTGTTCGGAGATTTCCAGATAGGATTGCTGCAAACCGATAATTTCCGGTCCTTCAAAACTTAACAAGGGCTGACCCTTTTTTACTCGGTCGCCCGGTCGAACAAACAGGTCTTTGACCAAACCGCTAACCATCGGACTTATCGTTGCCTTGCTTTGGGGAGGAACGTCGGCAATTCCGCGCACTCGAACTTCTTCATTAAATTCTGCTTTTTCCAAAGCGCCGATTTGCATATTTACATGATCAAATTGCTCTTTCGTAATATGAATCCATGATTCGGAGGAGGCGTTCTCTTCACTTGGCGCCTGTTTTTCCCGGCTGCAAGAAAATAAGAAAATAAGTATATACAAAACAATAAAAACGGAACGATATTGCATAAGTCTATTCATTATAATTAAAGTAGTACAATTCCAAATAAACTTGGTTGTATTGTAACAAATTATTCAAATAATCCAATTGAATATCAGCGGCATTTTCCATGCTTTGAATGTATTGGAAAAAATCAATTTCACCGTTGCGATAGCTCTTCTCGGCTGTATGGATAATTTCGTCCGAAAGTCTTTTGCCCGATTCGTTGTAATACCGAATCGCTTCATGTTTTTGTTCCAATTCGGATTGCTTCACGGCAAGAAAACCGTTCATCTTCGCTTCTTGGTTCTTTCGTTGTTCTTCCCATTGCAACAAACCGAGTTTGGCCGTTTTATTTTTAGACAGATTCCCTGTGAATAAAAGCGGGAAAGACAATCCTATCTGAAAGCCGTACATGGAACCTTTCATTGCGGAATTTGTTCCTTGAAAATACTCCAAATTAATATTCGGCAACCAGTTGTTCCGCTCCAGATTCAGTCGTGATTTATACAAGGCGGCCGTATTTTCAAGATTGTCGCGATGAAGATTTTGCACCGTATTATTCGCCGGAATGTTTAACTCTTTCGTTTCATTATTCGTAACCACGATTGTATCGTTCACCTGCAACAAGGCCGCCAATTGTTCGTAAGCCGCTCTTTTTTCCCGGACAACTTTTGTCAGCGAAGTATGTATCCTCTTCGATTTTGCCTCTGCGGTGATTTTTTCTAAATAGTTGGTTTCGCCCAATTCAAATTTTCGGGAACCGGCTCGGGCAAAATCGCTATACAAACTATCCAAATATTGATACAGTTTTTCCCGTTGTTGTATCCAAACGATTTGTTCATAAACCAAAGAAACTTCCAATGCAAGCTTGTTTCGTGCGATTTCATACGCGGTTTGGGAGATTTTCCATTCGGCTTTATTGACTTTGTATTGGGACGTATATACCGTCGGGAACAAAAAATTTTGTTCGATACCCCACACTCTCAACGGCAAATTATTCGGCGCGATATTGTTTTCATCGTAACTGTAATAGACGGATGTCTTATCGAACGTAAATGCAGCATTTATGTTGGCTTTCTGCTGTTGCGTCTGTATTTGAAGCGACCGAATCCCTTTATTGTTATCGAAAGCGGTTTGTATTAAATTGTCCAATTCCGGATTTTGAGCCGACAACGGATGGGCTGCAAACAGCATTATTCCTATTAATAAAGCAATTCCTTTACCGACTTTAGACTTTTTGGAGAAAATCCGTTCTTTGCCTTCAACTATTTTGAACAATACGGGCAATACGACCATTGTCAGGAACGTGGACGTAATCAATCCTCCGATAACAACCGTAGCAAGCGGGCGTTGTACTTCCGCGCCGGCATGAGTTGATACGGCCATCGGAAGAAAACCCAAAGCGGCGGCGCCCGCCGTCAAGGCAACCGGTCGCAGCCGGTCAATGGCTCCTTGTATTATTAATGCATCCATATTTCTGTCTTTCTTATTATCTTTTCTTAAATCTTTAAAATGTTCTATCAAAACGATACCGTTCAATACGGCAATTCCAAACAAAGCAATGAATCCGACGCCGGCGGAAATACTGAACGGCAATCCGCGTATCCACAAGGAAAAAATACCTCCCACGGCTGCCAACGGAATGGCGGAAAAGACCATAACAGTTTCCCGCATTGAAGTAAAGGCAAAGTACAACAGAATGAAAATAAGGCATAAAGCAATCGGAACCGCTATTTTCAAGCGTTTGGTAGCGCTTTGCAGGTTTTCGAACTGTCCGCCGTAAGTAATGATATAACCCGGAGGCAAACTGATTTTTTGATTCACTATTTTTTCAATATCATTCACTACGCTTTGCATGTCGCGGTTACGGACATTTACGCCGACTATAATTCGACGTTGCGTATTATCGCGTGAAATTTTGGCCGGGCCTTCGGCATAATGAATGTCGGCAACTTCCCGCAAAGGAACTTGTCCGCCGGAGGGCAACGGAACATACAGGTTGCGCAAATGTTCAATATCGTTGCGAGCGGCAGTGTCGAAGCGAAGAACGATGTCGAACCGTTTTTCACCTTCAAAGACATTGCCTGTTGTTTTTCCGGCAAAACCAAGCGTAATGAGATCATTCAATTCGGCTATTTGTAAACCGTATTGAGCTATTTTTGCACGATCGTATCGAACCATCATTTGCGGTAATCCTTCGACCTTTTCGATGATGATGTCGGATGCGCCTTTGACATTGGCAATCGCTTTCTTAATTTCCTGCGCTTTTTGCGATAAAATATCCAAATCCTCTCCGAATATTTTAATGGCGACGTTGGAACGCGAACCGGAAATCAACTCGTTGAAACGCATTTCGATAGGTTGGGTAAATTCAATATCCGTATTGGGAAATACCGCTAAGGCTTCCTTTATTTTTTCGGCCAATTCGGCTTTGGTCTTGGCGGAAACCCATTCATTCTTAGGTTTCAAACGGATAATAATATCGGTTTCTTCCATAGACATCGGGTCGGTGGGAACTTCCGCCGCTCCGATCCGGCTGACGACTTGGGTAACTTCCGGGAATTGCTTTAACAAGATTTGCTCGATTTTCGTTGTGGTTTCGATGGTCTGCGTCAAAGTCGTTCCTGTTTTTAATACCGGTTGAATGACAAAATCGCCTTCGTCCAATTGAGGAATAAATTCGCCGCCCATCCGGTTGTAAGTCCATACGGCAAGAGCCACCAATAAAACGGATAAGACTACTATTTTCTTTGTGTTTTTTAATGCCCACCGGATTACCGGATAATAGGTTGTATGCAATAGTCGGATGAAAAATGAGGACAGCGATTTCGGATTTTCTTTATGCGGCCGCAAAAGTAAGGAGGAGACCACAGGTACATACGTAAAGCAAAGTATCATAGCTCCGATAACGGCAAAACTGAATGTCAGCGCCATCGGACGAAACATTTTCCCTTCTACTCCGACTAAAGAAAGAATAGGAATAAAGACAATCAAGATGATGAGTTGTCCGAATGCCGCCGAATTCATCATTTTCGATGCGCTTTCATTCGTAATCGTATCAATCGCTTCTTGCCGTTGACGTTTGTCCAAACTTTGCAGAAGAGCGAAATTGGAACTTATACGGAAAGATACGTATTCGACAATAATCACCGCTCCGTCAATAATGATTCCGAAATCAATCGCTCCCAAACTCATCAAGTTGGCGTCAATTCCGAACAGAGTCATCAAAGAAATCGTGAACAACAGGCAGAGCGGAATCAAGGAAGCAACCACCAGTCCCGATCGAAAATTACCCAACAGTAACACGACTACGAAAATAACAATCAAAAAACCGATAATCAAGTTTTCGGCGACGGTAGTTGTCGTTTTGGCGACCAATTCGCTGCGTTCCAGAAAAGGATTGATATACACGCCTTCGGGCAAGGTTTTTTGGACTTGCTCCACACGCGCTTTGACGTCTTTAATCACTTGACGCGAATCGGCGCCTTTAAGCATCATGATTTGTCCCAATATTTTTTCTCCTTCTCCGTTACCGGTTATGGCTCCGAACCGGACGGCGTGTCCGATATGAACCGTCGCCACATCTTTGACTAAAACGGGAATGCTTTTTCCGCTTTTGACTACAATGTTTTCAATATCAGCGATGGAGTTGATTTTTCCTTCTCCGCGGATAAAATAGCTTTGATTGGTTTTTTCAATGTAAGCCCCTCCGGCAATACTGTTGTTTTTTTCCAACGCCGTAAGCAATTCATAGACAGAAATATTCATGGCGTTCAAGACAGCCGGAACAATAGCGACTTCGTATTGTTTCAAGTATCCGCCCCAAGTATTGATTTCGACTACGCCCGGTATGCCAGATAATTGCCGTTTAACAATCCAATCTTGAATGGTACGCAAATCGGTCAGCGTATAGCGGTTTTTAAATTCGGGTTTGACTTCCAACGTATATTGATAAATCTCGCCTAATCCGGTGCTGATCGGTCCCATAACCGGCGCGCCGAATCCTTCGGGAATCTGTTCGACTGCTGTGACTAATTTTTCCGCAACCAATTGGCGGGGCAGGTAAGTACCTAAATTATCATCAAAGACAATCGTTACCACCGACAAACCGAATTTGGAGATGGAACGGATTTCCTGCACTCCGGGCAGATTGGCCATTTCCATTTCGACGGGGTAGGTGATGAATTGTTCAATATCTTGTGTGGATAAATTGGTTGAAGTCGTAATTACTTGAATCTGATTGTTGGTAATATCCGGAACGGCTCCGATGGAAACTCTGAAGACAGAGAATATGCCGTATCCCAATATTCCCAATGTGAATAAAAGAATAATCAATTTGTTTTTAAGACTGAAACGGATAATTTTTCCCAGCATCCTGTTATTTATACACTTTATTCTGCAAAGTTACGGATTTTTCGGGAATTTTGGGAAAAGAGTTGCGTCATATCTGTTCCTTATGTTTGATTTGAATATACAATGAAACGTGAGATTCTCTATTTCTTCATTTTCTTCATTATCATCGTCATCTTCCTCTTCTTCCTCCTCCGGTTCCGGATTTTGCGGTCCTCGTTTTCTGAAAATCAAAGCGCAAACAAAACCGCTGATTGCGCCGGCCAAATGACCTTCCCACGAAATGGAGGGATCAATAATTTCCGCTACGGGAAACATATTCCAAACGGTGCTTCCGTACAGGAAGACAACAATCAGCGAAACAGCCATCAAAGGAATATACCGCCGGAAGACTCCGCTGAAAAACAAGAAAAAAGCCAATGAATAGGTCAATCCGCTGGCTCCGATGTGCAAAGAATCTCGACCGAAAATCCATGTTAACAAGCCCGATAAAATCCACAATATCGGAAAAACGCCGTATCCCAAATCCTTATAAAAATAAAACAAACACCAAGATAAAACCAACAGCGGTACACTGTTCGAAAAAAGATGCTTGGCATCGGCATGAATGAAAGGAGAAGTAAAAATTCCCCGCAGACCGCTTATTTTTCCGGGATAAATACCCCACTGACTCCAGTCGGCTCCCCATGCTTTTTCCACGAATAACACCAACCACAACAAAATAATAAATAACGCCGGGAAGAAGAGGGCATATAGAATCCGTTTTTTTTCAAATTTTAAGTCCATTCTGTTTTTCGTAAACATTCCTGCAAATTTAAGCAAATAAATAAAAAAAATGCGATATATTTGCATATTCTAAAAATATATAGTAATTTTCGTCTTTAAAATAAAGAAATATGAATCAAACAGAAATAAATTCACGAGATATGGGTTATTTGAAATTTGATAAAACATTGCTAATCAATCTGGAAGAATCATTGACAAGGGAGATATTACGTACCAATCGAGGAGGAGCTTATCATTCTACGACCATTGTTGATTGTAATACCCGAAAGTATCACGGTTTGCTTGTAATCCCGGTGCCGGCTTTGGGAGAAGATAATCATGTACTCCTGTCGTCTCTCGACGAAACGGTTATCCAACACGAAGCCGAATTTAATTTGGGTATTCACCAATTTGATAATTATCATTTCAGTCCCAACGGACATAAATACATTCGGCAATACGATTGCGATATTATGCCGAGAGCTATTTACCGGGTCGGCGGAGTGATTTTGTCTAAAGAAAAAGTCTTTACGGCTTATGAGAACCGCATTTTGATTAAATATACTTTACTTGACGCTCATTCGCAAACGACTTTGCGGTTCAAACCGTTTCTTGCATTTCGAAATGTAAATTTTCTGACTTCGGCCAACCCGAATGCAAGTCAACATTATGATTTAGTGGAAAACGGTATAAAGACCCGAATGTACGAAGGATATCCCGATCTGTATATGCAGTTCAATAAACCCTGTAGGTTTGTTTTTCACCCGGATTGGTATAAAAACTTTGAATATTCGAAAGAGATGGAACGGGGATTTCCTTACAAGGAAGATTTGTATGTCCCCGGATATTTCGAATTGGAAATCACAAAAGGAGAATCTGTTTATTTCTCCGGGGGAGATACATTTATTGACCCCTCGGTTTTGGCGGAGAAATACGAGGAAGAAATCAAGAGTCGTACTCCTCGCACGAGCTTTTACAATTGCTTGAAAAATGCCGCTCAACAATTTTACCACCGTCCTACCGAAAACGATGCTTACTTGATAGCCGGATATCCTTGGTTTAAGGTTCGGGCGCGGGATTTATTTGTTTCTTTACCCGGATGTACCTTGTCAATTGATGATCCGGTGCGTTTTGAAAAGATTATGACTACCGCTACACCGGCTATTCGAAATTATATGAAAGACCGTTCGGGGGACAAGGTGATTAAAGAAATTGAAATGCCCGACGTCTTTTTGTGGGCGATTTGGGCTATGCAACAATATTCGAAAATGCAGGGAATAGCGCAATGCATGGAAAAATACGGAGCGCTGATTCAAGAAATTGTTGATTACATCATTGAGAATAAACATCCGAATCTGGTCTTGGAAAAAAACGGATTAGTCTGTTCCGAAGGGAAGAGCCAAGCGATTACTTGGATGAACTCTTCCATTGACGGTAAACCCATTGTTCCGCGTTCGGGTTTTATAGTAGAATTTAACGCTCTGTGGTACAATGCTCTGAAATTTGCTTCCGAAATTGCCGGGAGGCAAGGAGACACCGAAAGGGTTAATCAAATGGAAGCCTTGGCAAGCAAAACCGGCGCTTCGTTTGTTGAAACTTTCGTCAACGGCTACGGTTATTTGTTCGATTTTATTGATGGAACGTATGTTGATTGGAGTGTTCGTCCCAATATGCTGTTCGCTATTGCTTTGGATTATTCGCCGCTGAATCGTCAGCAGAAAAGAGCCGTATTAAATATCATTACAAAAGAACTTCTGACACCAAAAGGAATACGTTCGTTAAGTCCCAAAAGTGAAGGATATCGTCCTTATTATGTAGGGCCGCAGAAAGAGCGGGATTTGGCTTATCATCAAGGAACCGTTTGGCCTTGGTTATTGGGTTTCTACTTGGAAGCCTATTTACGTTTGTACCAACTAAGCGGAATTTCCTTTGCCGAACGCATGTTAATCGGCTTAGACGACGAGATGAATCTGCATTGCATCGGAACATTATCGGAATTGTTCGATGGGAATCCTCCTTTTCAAAGTCGCGGCGCTATATCCTTTGCCATGAATGTGGCGGCTGTTTTACGTGTATTGAAATTATTGGAAAGTTATACCGAAGGAATGAATAACGGACAATGAATAGGAAGCAGTTAATTCATAATTCGTAATTCATAATTTATAATTAGTATAAGAATGAAAGCTTTAATGTTTGGATGGGAGTTTCCGCCGCATATACTGGGCGGATTAGGTACTGCAAGTTTTGGTTTAACGCGGGGAATGTCTATGCAATCCGACATGGAAATCGTGTTTGTTATACCTAAACCCTGGGGTGATGAGGATCAAAGTTTTTTACGTTTGATAGGCGCCTGTAATACGCCCATTGTGTGGAAAGATGTATCTTGGGACTATGTCAAACAACGCATTAGTAATTATATGGATCCGCAATTATACTTTGACTTGAGAAGCCATATATATGCCGATTTCAGCCATTATCGTACCAATGATTTGGGTTGTATCGAATTTTCGGGTCGCTATCCCGAAAATCTGCTCGAAGAGATTAATAACTATTCGATTGTAGCCGGCGTCATTGCAAGAACAATTCCTGCCGATATTATCCATTCGCACGATTGGCTCACTTATCCGGCAGGCATTCATGCAAAAACAGCCACCGGAAAGCCCTTGGTTATTCACGTACACGCAACCGATTTCGACCGGAGCAGAGGAAAAGTAAATCCGCAAGTATATAATATTGAAAAGGATGGTATGGATCATGCCGACCATATTATTACCGTAAGTAACTTAACGCGAAATACAGTCATCGAAAAATATCATCAAGACCCGAAAAAAGTAACCACCGTCCACAATGCGGTTGAGCCGTTAAGTCCCGAAATAGAAGCGATCGGTTCGAAAAAAGGCACAAAAGATAAAGTCATTACTTTTCTGGGCCGAATCACGATGCAAAAAGGACCCGAATACTTTGTGGAAGCAGCCGCCCGTGTATTGAAAAAAGCCGATAATGTCCGGTTTGTTATGTCCGGCAACGGCGATATGATGAACCAGATGATTCGTTTGGCTGCGCAGCGAAACATTTCCGACAAATTTCATTTTACCGGATTCATGAAAGGAAAACAAGTGTATGAAGTTCTTAAATCAAGCGACGTTTATGTTATGCCCTCTGTATCCGAACCTTTCGGAATTTCACCGCTTGAAGCCATGCAATGCGGCGTTCCCACCATTATTTCCAAGCAATCGGGATGCGCCGAGATTCTCAATCATACAATCAAGACGGATTATTGGGACATCGAAGCAATGGCCGACGCCATGTATTCCATTATTACTTATCCGGGTATGTATGAATACTTGAAAGAAGAAGGGAAAAAAGAAGTGGATGCCATTACTTGGGAGGAGGCCGGCCGAAAAGTTCGCAGGATTTACAATCAAGTTCTTTATGGGGTATGATAAGCGGTAAAAAATTCCTATCTTTGCGCAGAAAAAAAGTCTGATAGCAGTATGGCAACAACAATAGAGAAAAAGGAAGTTTCAACTCGCGAAAAAGCAAGTAATTCACGCGATAAAGTATTAGCGGATTTTATTGCCGGTAGAAATAATAAGTCTTTGAAAGATTTGAAAGGGAAAATTAGTTTTAGAGATGATTACGATTACAAATCAATGCGTCGTTAGAAAATGATTTTAATAGATACGTCCATTCTTATAGGCTATTTTAAAGGACTGAAAGACAAACCTTACAACAAGTTAGATTTCTTAATTGACCAAAATATTCCTTTTGGTATTTGTAATCAGGTATATCAAGAAATATTACAAGGTGCGAAGGATGAAAAAGAATTTGACATTTTGAAAGAATATTTGTACACAATGAATTTTTATGACTTGTGTTATGGTAAAAAATCATACGAAAATGCAGCATGGTTATATTTCAAATGCAGAAAAGCAGGAATAACGCCACGAAGCACAATTGACGTCATTATTGCCCAAATTGCCATAGATAACAATCTTCTGTTGTTTCATAATGACAAAGACTTTGTTCAAATATCCCAAGTAATTCCGGATTTAAAGCTTTTGCAGTGATTCTAAATCTACTAATACGGTGACTCATTTTATTCTGATTCTGATATGTATCTCTGCGGGTGTCATTATCTCTCGGCTGCGTTTATTGCCGACAGATGCTTACAAAGGCGTTAATGCGTGGGTAATCAATGTTGCCTTACCGGCGCTTGCTCTGCGTTATGTTCCTGAAATCGAATGGAGCAGCCAATTACTCCTTCCTATGATCGGGCCGTTACTCGTTTGGACGGGGGCTTGGTTATTCGTCAAGATATACGATTGGAAAAAACAACTTTCAGTGGGTTCGCGGACCGCTTTATTCGTAACTTGCGGACTGGGGAATACGGCTTTTCTCGGCTTTCCTATGGTTTCCGCCTTTTACGGTGAATCGGAAATACAACATGCCGTTGTTTTTGACCAAATTACGTTCATTACCTTTTCCACGTTAGGCGTTATCACCATTCTGAAAGCTTCTTCCGAAAAATCCGAAGCTTTGAAATTTGCTTATTTTCTGAAAAAAGTTTTGCGCTTTCCGCCGCTTCTCGGCTGTCTGCTTGCTTTGATTTTATCGCGCTTCACCGATTTTTCTCCCGTAAATCCGATTTTAGATAAATTAGTCGCTACGATGTCGCCTATGGCTTTGTTCTCGATCGGTTTACAATTGAAATTCGGCGCTATCAAACAAGAATGGAAATTAATCTCCGCCGGACTTATTTATAAATTACTGTTAGCTCCCGGTTTGACCCTGCTGTTGGCTTTCTTGTTGCATTCCTCCGGTAATCCGGCTAAAATAGGCGTTTTTGAAGCCGCGATGTCTTCGCATATTACGGGTAGTTTATTAGCCGCTCAAAACGGTCTTAATCCGCGATACTGTTCTTTGGTAGTCGGTATGGGAATTGTGATGGGATTTATTACGGCAACCGGCTGGTATTTTCTGATGGAACATTTGTTTTAGCAGAAGTCAAAAAAATTTCCGCTTCTTTGAATCCCAAGCCTTCGAAAAAGGTTGGTGAGGGATGGCTACGACATTAATCTAAAGACAATAGCGAATGATGATGTACGAAACATTAGGAATTGTTTTCTTTTCGAATCGCTGATATTCAAAATAAAATTACTACCTTTGAAGAATTGAAAAAAATTATTGATTCAATAAACGGGTTATAAAAAAATTAAAGACAATTTTAGTGATTATCGCATGACTGTCGGTAATTGATGCGATGGTGCAAGCGTAAACAAATGAATAAAGAAAGGAGAATCCAATGAAAGAGGTATGCGAATTTTTGAAACGTTGCGGCGTGTATTTCATTGCTACAACGGAGGGAGATCAACCGCGCGTCAGACCGTTCGGCACGGCGGCTATTTTTGAAAACCGGCTGTATATTCAAACCGGCAAATGTAAAAATGTAGCCAAACAAATGCAAGCTAATCCGAAAATTGAAATCTGCGCTTACGACAAAGGTGCGGAAATCTGGTTACGTATTGCAGCAACGGTCGTACCCGACGAACGCCGTGAAGTAAAAGCGTTTATGCTTGATGAATATCCGTCGCTTAAATCCATGTATTCGCCCGATGACGGCAATACGCTCGTACTGTATTTGAAGGATGTTACAGCAATTTTCTATTCGCTTACAAATGAGCCGGTAGAAGTAAAGTTTTAACTGATGTTAACTTCATAATACTATTTTTTACAAAAATAAATTGCTATTTGTTCTTTTATTGTATCTTTGTATTCAACTTTTAGTTTTAATCTTAATTTTTATGTTTAAAAAATACAAATCTCACCCTTGGCACGGCGTAAGCATCGGTAAATTATACCCGGATGTTGTGACCGCTTATATTGAAATGGTTCCGACCGATACGGTAAAATATGAAGTTGACAAAGAAACCGGATATTTGTCTATTGATCGTCCGCAGAAATACTCGAATGTCATCCCTGCGCTTTACGGATTTATTCCTCAAACGTATAGCGGAAAACGAGTAGCGGAACTCTGTAATTTTTATCTTAACCGAAAAGATATTGTCGGCGATGGCGACCCGGTTGATATTTGTGTATTGACGGAAAAAGTAATTACCCACGGCGATTTATTGGTAAAAGCAAGACCTATCGGAGGATTTCGCTTATTGGACGGCGGACTGGCCGATGATAAATTGATTGCCGTTCTTCACAATGATACTATTTATGGCGCTTATCACAGCATCAACGACGTTCCGCTTTTGGTGATTGAACGATTAAGGCATTATTTTACCACGTACAAAGATATTCCGGGTACCAATGAGCGTAAAACCGAATTGACCCATGTCTATGACGTGAAAGTGGCTTATGAAGTTATTCAACGCTCCATTGCGGATTATCAAGAGTTTTACGGAGATTACGAATAAAAAACAGAATTCGAACATATGAAACATTGTATTTTTTTTTGTGAATTAATCGCAATTATGCTTATCCTTCCTTCTTTGACCCATGCAAAACCAATCGTAGCGGCAATACCGACAAAACAACAGGAAATCACTTCCGGTTGGCAGTTTAAACAAGTCAGAGGAAACAATTGGTACCCGGCAACGGTTCCGGGAGTGGTACATACCGACTTGATGAATAACGGGATTATTGATGACCCTTATTTTCGACTGAATGAACGAGGCGTTCAATGGGTGGACAAAGAAGACTGGGAATACAAAACATCAGTGACGGTAACTCCGGAAGTTTTTGAAAAAGACAACATTGAACTTTATTTCAAAGGGTTAGATACCTATGCCGATGTATATTTGAACGATAGTTTGATTTTGAAGGCAAACAACATGTTTCGCGAATGGCGCGTGCCGGTCAAAGCGCTGCTGAAAGAAGGAGCGAATGAATTGCGCGTCTATTTTCATTCGCCCGTCAAAATTGATCTTCCTAAATTTGATGCTATTCACTATCCCATTGAAGCGGGAAACGATCAAT
Source organism: Candidatus Azobacteroides sp. (assembly GCA_009778655.1). Lineage (GTDB taxonomy): Bacteria > Bacteroidota > Bacteroidia > Bacteroidales > Azobacteroidaceae > Azobacteroides. Next base: position 9,845 of record WRFZ01000160.1, on the reverse strand, counting down.
CGGAAAACGGCGGATTATTGAATAAGAAAATCAGTGTTTTCGCTCGGAAAGCCGGTTATCATTACGGATGGGACTGGGGGCCTCGCTTGGTGACGAGCGGCATCTGGCGACCGGTTTATCTGATCGGATGGAGCGACTTGCGGTTAGACAACGTCTATTACCAACAGGAAGAAGTCAATGCGAAGCAAGCGCAAATTAAGGCTGTCGCGGGAATTATTGCAGACAAAGACGGAACCGCGACATTGACCATCGGGGCGGGAGGAATTAAGAACGCATGGACAAAAACCGTTCCGGTTCGAAAAGGGTACAATACCGTTGAAATTCCGATTGAAGTCAAAAATCCGCGACTGTGGTGGAGCAACGGTTTGGGAGAACCTCATCGTTATCAGTTTACGGCTACGGTAAGTATGAATAATCATTCGGACAGCCGCACGGATCGTTTGGGATTACGCAAACTCGAAGTGGTACGAGATAAAGACGCCGACGGTACAACCTTTTATTTTCGTTTGAATGGAGTAAACGTCTTTGCCAAAGGAGCCAATTACATTCCGCAAGATAATTTTCTGCCTCGCGTTACTCCCGAACGATACAAGAAAACGATTTTGGATGCCGTTCACGCCAATATGAACATGTTGCGCGTCTGGGGCGGCGGTATATACGAAGACGATCTATTCTATGACTTGTGCGATGAATACGGCATTATGATTTGGCAGGATTTCATGTTTGCATGCAGCACGTATCCGATGAATGCTGAAATGCTCGAAAACATCCGACAAGAAGCGGCCGATAACTTGATTCGATTGCGTAACCATCCCTGTATTGCGCTTTGGTGCGGAAACAACGAAAACCATACCGCTTGGTTCAATTGGGGTTGGATGCAACTTTACGGACGCTTGGGCGTTCTGGACGAACTCCGAAAAGATTACAAAGACGTTTTTCACGATGTATTGCCCGAAGCGGTAAAGAAATATGATCCGGTTCGGTTTTATTGGCCCTCTTCGCCTTACGGAGGCGATCCCGATGCCAAATGCGAAAGCGGTCAACCGAATTGGAATCCCAACGGGGATGCTCATTATTGGGGCGTTTGGCACGCGAAAGATTCGATTGCCAATTACAACATTGTCCGGGCGCGATTCTTTTCCGAATACGGGTTTCAATCGTTTCCCGAATACCAATCGGTATTGAAATACGCTCCCGAAGAACGCGATCACGATATTTATTCCGACGTAATGATGGCGCATCAACGCGGAGGAAGTAATGCCAACGGATTAATCGAATGGTACTTATTGAGCGAATATCGGAAGCCGAAAGATTTTCAATCCTTTCTTTATATGGGACAATTGTTGCAGGGCGATGCCATTCGCATGGCGATGGAGGCGCATCGGAGGGATATGCCTTATTGCATGGGTTCGCTTTTTTGGCAACACGACGATTGTTGGCCTGTCGCTTCATGGTCGAGCAGAGACTATTACGGCCGATGGAAAGCGCAACATTATTTTGCAAAAAAAGCTTACAACGATTTATTGGTTTCTCCGGTTGCCAAAGACAACCGATTGGAGATTTATATCGTGTCCGACCGCCTGCAACCGGTCAAAGGTAAATTGCAAATACGAGTCATGGATTTGAAAGGAAATATTGTTTTCTCACAAGAGAAAGCGGTAATTGTTCCCGCCAATGCAAGCCGACACCAATTCTTGGCCGATATTGATTCGCTGTTAAACGGAAAACAAAGGAACGAAGTTGTGGTTAACGCTCGTTTTTTTGAAAACGGAAAAACGGAAAGCATCGAGAACAATTATTTTCTTACACGCTATAAAAACATTGATTTTCCGAAAGCGGTTATTTCCAAACGTTCGGCGGTTGCCGGCGACGGATTTGACGTCACCGTTGAAAGCGATGTTTTTGCACGGGGAGTTTTCCTCAGTATCAACGGGATTGATAATTTCTTTTCCGATAACTATTTCGATCTGTTGCCGGGTGAACCGGTAACTGTTCACGTAACAAGTTCATTAAGTAAAACCGAATTTGATAAACAATTACAAAGCATAAGTATCGGCGACGCTTATTAAATGGAGCGATTTAATATCTATCAATCAGCCAACAGCGATAAAGAAACGATAAAAAAAAGTTTTATTGTACGTCAAACGGAATTCCGGACAATCACCGATACTTTGTCTCGGCATTCCGCGGAAGACCCGGTGCAACATGAACTGATTTTCGGAAGAAGAGGGAGCGGGAAAACCACCTTACTGAAAAGAATTGAAATAGAGATAGAAGAAAATTTAAACACGAAGTATATTCCGATTAATTTGGCGGAAGAACAAGCGTCCGTTTACCGTTTGTCTGATTTATGGATAGCGGTAATCGAAGAAATAAAAAACCGATTCTCTTTTCAACCGGAAATAAAAGCTTATTCTGAATTTAATAAAGAAGAAGACTATACGAGGTATTTATATCGGCAAATTCACGAATTTTGTCTTACCCGGCAGAAACAAATCGTGTTGCTATCGGATAATTTTGACAGAATTGTTGAAAGTTTTCACGATGACGATAATTTGTTTTCGGAAGTTTTAATCAACTACAACGATATAGTGATTATTGCCGCAAGCGCCAAGGTGGACGAGCGCTCTTGGTGGTACGACAAATTCTTTTATGAATTGTTCCGAGTGCATTATCCCGGAGCTTTGACCATTGATGAAATGAAGGAATTGTTCAATCATTGGGCGGAAATAGCCGATTTACCCGAACTGAAAAAATTCGTCGCTAAAAATTCGGGCAAATTGCAGAGTATTCGTATCATTACCGACGGTTTGCCCCGCACGCTCCAATTCTTTATACAAGCGGTTGTACAAAACGATTATGCCAATGAGGGAGTGGATTATCTGAAAATGATTATGGATAATGTGACGCCGATATATCAGGAACGCTTGATTAAATTACCTCCGCAATTGCGAAAAACGGTCTTGGAAATGGCCTTCGTGTGGGAAGCCTGTAATACGAAAGAATTAGTCGAGAGATGCAGGATGGAAAGCAAACTGATTTCAGCTAATTTAATAACATTGGCGGAAAAGGGAGTTGTAGATAAGATTGAAACCGATAAGCGGAATTTATTATATCGGATTTCCGATCGCTTTTTCAACATGTGGCTGATTATGACCCAAGGCAATCCCGAACAAAAACGAAAAGCGAACCGATTGAACATCTTTTTGGAAAACTGGTATAACGTCACCGACTTGAAAGAACGGATATCGCAAAAAGCATTGGAATTTGCAAACGCTGCGAAAAATGAAAATGATGAACCGGATTCTTTTGATTTAGGCACCATCTACCGTGTACAAACGGTATATTCCGAAGCCGAAAAATATTTTTTATCTGCAATCGAAAAGGGTAAAGTCGGGGCAATATACAATTTGGGGAACTTATATGTGAGTCAAGGTAAATACGCCGAAGCCGAGATGTATTATTTATCGGCAATCGAAAAAGGACATATCAGCGCCACGTATAATTTGGGATTATTATACGCAAATCAAGGCAAACCGGAAGAAGCCGAAAAATATTTTTTATCGGCAGCGGAAAAAGGCCAGATCAGCGCTATGTATAATTTGGGAAACTTATATGTGAGTCAAGGCAAATATGCCGAAGCCGAGATGTATTATTTATCGGCAATCGAAAAAGGACATATCAGCGCCATGTATAACTTGGGAAACTTATATGCCGGCCAAGGCAAACCGGAAGAAGCTGAAAAATATTACCGGTCGGCAGCGGAAAAAGGTCATGGAAACGCCATGTATAACATGGGATTATTATATTATACCCGAGACCAATACGCCGAAGCCGAAACTTGTTATTTATCGGTATTAGAAAAAGGGTATGAAAATGTCGTGTATAATTTGGGATTATTATATGCTAATCAAGGCAAATATGCAGAAGCCGAAAAATACTATTTATCGGCGATTGAAAGAAACGACAATAATGCTTTCTACAATTTAGCGGCATTATACTACCACCGAAACGTGAACAAAGCAGAAGCTTTAAAATATATCCGACAATACGAAGGAAGTGAAGATTTACGGATTATTATCGAACTTTGGAACGGTATTTTTAATAATCCGGAAGAAAGAACATTGGCTATAATTAAAGAAGAATCGGATATTTCATACTGGTTTATCGTTCATTTATTGATTCATCAGCAAAAAGTATGGGTTCCGGATTTATTTACCCATTCCGAAGTCGGTCAAATGTTACAAGAGAAATTAAAAGTGTTGCATTATGTTTGCCTGTTACTAAACAAGAAGACCGAAAAGAATTTACGTTTAAGGATTCCGCTTGAAATTCAAACCACAATTGACGGAGTCATAAATTATATAGCGGAAAAAGAAAAATTCTACAAATATTAAGGAAAAGATTTTCAAGCAGTCTTTTTTATTTTTCATCAAGAAATTCTAACTTTGTGAAAATTTTTCACAAACGAAAGTATAAGATGATGAAAAAATACAAACGGATTCTTCTCAAACTCAGCGGCGAATCCTTAATGGGAGATAACCGGTACGGCATTGACGAAAACCGATTAAACGATTATGCACGCCAGATTAAAGAAATCGCCGAGACGGGCGTTGAGGTGGCAATCGTCATTGGCGGAGGAAATATTTTCCGCGGATTAGCCGGAACCGCTCAAGGAGTTGATCGGGTAAAAGGCGACCAAATGGGAATGTTAGCAACCGTTATCAACAGTTTGGCTTTGAGTTCCGCGTTGGAACAAGCGGGGGCTTCCGCTCGTGTTTTTACGGCCGTAAGAATGGAACCCATCGGCCGATTGTATTCAAAAGAAACCGCAATCAAAGTTTTGAAAAAAGGGGAAATCGTCATTGTTTCGGGAGGAACCGGCAATCCTTTTTTTACGACCGATACCGCTTCCGCCTTGCGCGGCGTCGAGTTGGAAGCGGATGTTATGCTGAAAGGCACCCGCGTGGACGGTATTTATACCGCAGACCCGGAAAAAGATCCGACCGCAGTTAAATTTGAAACAATCACTTACGATGAAGTCTATAAGCGAGGTTTGAAAATTATGGATTTAACGGCGACCGCCTTGGCTAAAGACAACGATTTGCCCATTATCGTTTTCGATATGGATACGGTGGGTAATCTGAAAAAAGTCGTATCCGGAGAAAAAATCGGAACTTTAGTGCATAACTGATTATCAACTTGAAAAGAGTATGAGTAGTCAACGGTATATGCAACGGGGAGTTTCGGCTTCCAAAGAAGAGGTTCACCAAGCGATAAAGGATATTGACAAAGGCATTTTTCCCCAAGCGTTTTGTAAAATAATTTCCGACATTTTGGGAGGCGATCCGGAGTATTGCAACATCATGCATGCCGACGGCGCCGGTACCAAATCGTCTTTAGCCTACATTTATTGGAAAGAAAGCGGCGATTTATCGGTTTGGAAAGGAATCGCTCAAGACGCTTTAATCATGAACATTGACGATTTGCTGTGCGTCGGCGCGACAGACAACATCTTGCTTTCTTCAACAATCGGCCGCAACAAACGCTTGATTCCGGGTGAAGTTATTTCTGCTATTATTCAAGGAACAAACGAAGTGTGCGAAGAGTTAAGCCAACTTGGAGTACACATATATCCCACAGGCGGCGAAACGGCCGATGTCGGCGATTTGGTACGTACAATCATTGTTGATAGTACGGTCACTTGCCGGATGAAGCGAGCCGATGTCATTGATAATGCCCGCATTCAAGCGGGAGATGTAATTGTCGGTTTAAGCTCGTGCGGAAAAGCGATTTACGAAAAAGAATACAACGGAGGCATGGGCAGCAACGGTTTGACAAGCGCTCGCCACGACGTTTTTGCCCACTATTTAACCGGAAAATATCCGGAGAGCTACGACCCCGATTTGCCCCCCGAATTGATTTATTCCGGACAAAAAAAATTAACGGATCGTATTGAAGAATTAAACATAGACGCCGGGAAATTAGTACTTTCTCCGACTCGAACCTATGCTCCGGTCATCAAACAAATGTTGGAAAACCTGCGGCCGTATATACATGGAATGGTTCATGTTTCCGGAGGAGCGCAAACCAAAATATTGCACTTTGTTGATCGAATGAAGATTACCAAGAATCATTTATTCCCTGTTCCACCCTTGTTCCGGTTGATTCAAGAACAATCCGGAACCGATTGGAAAGAAATGTATAAAGTCTTCAATATGGGGCATCGCATGGAAATTTACCTTCCGGAGAAACGGGCAGACGAGGCGATTGCCATTTCCCAATCCTTCGGAATTGATGCCCGAATCATCGGATTTACCGAGAGTTCCGACAAGAAAGAATTGATTATCGAAAGTGAAAACGGACGGTTTGAATACTGATATTCGCTATACCTCTATCTGTCAAGAAATAGTGCATCATTTCTTTTATTATGAACAATACCGATAATCACAACCTGCACTTTGATTTCATCAATATAAAAATGAACATTATAAGGAAAAATTTTGATATGGGCAATGCGTATATTTCTGTATCTCACAGCATATGCTGACGGCATTTTCAAAATGTTTGATAATGTTTCTTTTACAGCGGCGGTAAATCGCACATTCAATTTTTTTTGTTGTTCGGCATACCACTGTTTCGCTACGGCAATATCATTTTCAACTTCATCAAGATAAAGGACTTTATACATTATCAAAACTCTCAAAGGGTTTCAAAAAGCATTTCAACAGGCTTCAAACGTTCAGGATAACGTTGTGCCATATCTAAACGCTTATCAATAAAGTCTTTTTCCCATTGCGGCAGGTCGGCCTCTAAAGTCTCTATGTCGGGATATTGAAAGATTAAGTTATTCCAAGACTGTATTGGAATAAAAACTCCCATTGGCATTCCCTGTTGGTCTTTTAATATTTGTTTGTCTAACATAATCTTTTGCTTTTAGATTCCACTCTGCAAATATACAATATTTTTACGGAAATTACTCCGGGTTCCCGATTTTCCCCATAAACAAAACCACTCCGGTGGAATTTTCCCGAATGGCAAACAAGAACGGACGATCGGCCCGGAAAATTGCCTTTTGAGGAGGAAACGCAGTAGGTCCAATTTCAATAACCGTAACAGCCGCCGCTTCCCCTCCTTTTTCATCTATCGAAACCGATGTTTTCTGTTTTACATCCGAAATAGATAACGGAATATCCGAAATACCCGAGAAATCGGCAGAACCGGTAAAAGCAATACCCATTCCCAACTGTTTCAAAGTTTCATTTAACGAAATCTTATATTCGGTTTTGAATTTCGGAATATACAAGTCAACTTCTGTCTTATTGCTCGATTGCAAACACCTTGAAAAATAACCCGGTTGTTTCAGTTGATTCAACATTTCGGTAAAGGAAACGCCTTCGTTCGGAAGAAAGAATGCCATACTGAAAGCGCCATTCCCGAACGGCAAAGAAGTCGTTGACAAATATTCGTCGCTATAATACGGCAATGTATTGCTCTGATTCATCATTTTCACTTGAATCGAACTGCCGTTTTCTCTTGTAAATGCAGCGTCGCGCGTAGCAGACGTATCAAATCCGTAGGTATCCGACCATTCGCCTTTGAAGTAGAGAGCATTTATCAAATACATAATCACATCCGATGGGATTACCGTAATCATTTCTTTAATCAAACCGTTCGTATTGTCGGAACACCATTGATTAATGAGAGAAGGAGTGTTGGGGGATGAAAAGTCCACTTCCTTCACTTCGGCTTGGTAATAGTTTTTATTAACGTCGTAAAAACCGGATTTTACCGGAAACCCTTGTCTTGTCCAAATCGAATTGGCGATGGCTAATTTTACGGTCGGATCGGTTTTAACGAAATCTTCCCTCAATTTTTTGAAATAATCGTTCACTTCCGACTGCGAATAATCTCCCATTCCCATTGCTTCTTGAATGGCTTGCTTTGTTTCGCCGTTAGCGCCGTTCCAAACCATTGCCAAAGCTATGTTCAAGCTTAAAGGAGAAATCGCAATATTTTCGGATTCGGGGTCGTTTGCCTGTAATTCATAAACGACCGAAAATAAATTGGCGGCGAAATTCCGGCTTTCTTCGGCCATTCGAAATTCCGTGGTTGATAAATCAATTTTTATCGGATCCGGGGATTCATTTTTTCCCGGCTCGTTTTCATTACTGCATGCCGAAAGAAAAATAACGACAGCAAGACAACTGAATACTAAAAGAAAATTTTTCATCTGTATATAAAATTTAAATGATTATAAATCCATTGTTGCTTCACTCGACGCAACTTCTATTTTTAAACTTGCGTTGGTTACGCGAATAATTTTCCAAACTCGATGTTCCATTCCGCCCCAATAGGCAACATCAATTATGACGCTGTCGTTTTGAATAAGCCAATTTCCCGAATAATCAGCGTAAATAATCGGGGGCGTACCGCAAAAACTCGCATTTTTTCGTTCAATCAGTGTGCCGTCATTCAAAAATTGAATACCTTCGGAATTAACAGAGAAAGTATCCGATTTTTCATAAGATATATATGTTTTCCCGTCTGAATTGTCTGTGTACGTAGGACGTATCCAATGACCGGCCGTTAATCCCGTATTAACTTCCGTATTAACTTCCGATTTATCACATCCGGTCATTACCATATACAAAACGACAAATAAACTAATCGTTAGATTTTTCATACGTTGATTATTTTATTTTTGAGTAATAGGGATTACGCTTAATTGTTTGATATTTTTAATATCGGAATAATCGTACTGATACAGTCCGTTGTCGGCAATCATCATCAGCACATGGTCGTAAGGAATCACATCGAATCCGTCCATCCCGGGATAATGCGCGATTTGATCGGCTATAAGCGTTTGCGGATTGCCCGTTTTAAACACTTTCAAACCGTCGTCGCACAAAAACAAAGCGTTGTCGTCAATTCCCAAGCCTTTCGGATTTTTCATCGTATATTCAACTATAACCCTTGGATGATAAACATCTTGAACATCTGTAATTGTTAATTGATTAATGGTTTGCCCGCAAAAATTACCCGAACGGACAGTCACATACGCTAAATCGTTATCAACCACCACCGGATCGCAACCCAAAACATGCCAAACGGTAGAGCAATAGGTAGGATTTATCGGATCCTCGACCGAATAAATGGCCATTCCGGTCGGCATACCCAGAAACATTTTGTCTTTATAGTTGAAAATAGTCTCTACGTTGCCTATTCCGAAGTTTTCGAGCACCTTTGTCGGAGTTTGCGTTTTCAAATCAAAAATAGTCATTTGGTAATTGATAACGGCATACAAATAGTCTTTGTACAAGCTGAAGCGCGACATGGAACCGTTGACTCCGGTATTTGAGCTGCCTCTGTTTGAAGTTTCCGCAGTAGCAAAAGCGGTTTCCCCTACTCCCCACGAGTTTTTCTCAGCATCAACTTTTTCGATTCGCTCTTTCAACGTCCATCCTACAACGACGCCTTTCTTACTCCCATCTTCCGTATAAAGCATACTGTAATCGTATCCGTATGGATTGTCTATTACCGGCAGAGCGTCCGGAAAAGCATTTTCCAATCGCCCTTTTAATTTCGGATTTTCCGGATCGGAAATATCAAACCATACCAAATCAATTAATGCATCGGCATACAATACATTATCCCGAACGGCTAAGTCGGCGTTTCCTACCAATTCGATAAATCCGACAATACGAGGGCGGGAAGGCTCTGTGTTGTCAATAATATGAATTCCCACTTCCGACTCTGAAATGTATAAAAAACCATTATAAAAGCATATTTTTCCATAATTGCTAATTTGATGTTGTTCTTTTGTTACGTTCACCGAATTTCTA
>WRFZ01000159.1 GCA_009778655.1 Candidatus Azobacteroides sp. | reverse complement strand
CCGTAACCGTAACCGTAACCGTAACCGTAACCGTAACCGTATTGTCCTTTTCCACCTGTAAATCCGTTCAAGACAAGATTAACATTATTAAGCCTTTTTTCATCATAGATTACATTTGCTAAAGAAATGGCCGATTTAGGTGTAAGGTCATTGCGAATCACAAAAAGCGAAACATCGCTGACACGACTAATCAAGAAAGCGTCAGATACGCTGCCTACGGGTGAACTGTCAATAATAATGTAATCATATTGTTCACGAAGTTTTTTAAACATATCGTCCAACGTTCGTTCAATCAACAATTCATTGGGATTTAACGGAATCATTCCCGAAATCAAAGCGTCGAGATTTGTATCATTAACATTCTTATAAATCAAATTATTAATATTGGTTTCGTCACCCGTCAAATACGAAATTAAGCCCATTTGCTTCGGCAAATTCAAATAATTATTTATCTTGGGGCGTCGAATATCTAACCCTACCAAAATCGTTTTGTATTTCAACGAAAAAATCATTGCTAAATTAATAGCGACGAATGTTTTACCTTCTCCGCTAATGGTTGATGTAACCAATATTGATTTTTTCTCCGGAGTATCTAAGATAAATTGCAAATTGGTTCGCAAAAGCCGGAAACGCTCAACAATAGCTGTTGTAGCATGAGAAGTAACCACGATCGGCGTTTTAGTTTTAATGATCGGCAAAGATACAATAACAGGCATTTCGCATAATCTTCGAATTTCTTCTTCATGCGTAAGCTTATAGTTTAACAATTCGCGAATACCTATAATAATAAATGGAAATACCAATCCCAATGCCAAACAGACAAAGTAAACATACATTTTTCGGGGATAAACAATACCCGTTGTTATCGGGCTATCAATTATCTTAGCGCTCGGAGTCGAAACAGACAATGTAAAATCAATTTCCTGTTTTTGACGCAACAGATTGACATATAAGTTTGATTGAATGATTTGTTCGCGTAATAAATCGGCTAATTCCCGTTCTTTCCTCGGAACAGTTCCCATATTTACATCCGATTCTTCAAGCATATTCTCGTATTCTTTTTTCGAGACGCTCTGCGCATATCTCAACGCTTTGATTGATTTAAGAATATCCTCGCGCAACAAAGCGATACGTTCATTCGCTTTCTTAATAATAGGAACATCCTCTCTTGTATAAGCTAATAAACGTTCCCGCTCCAAAATACTTTGATTATATTTCTCGAGACTGCTAACTAACGATGCATTTCCGATTGCCAATGCTGCCGGCAATAAATCGGAATTATCCGCATTCTTTTCAACCGCATCTTGCAAATAAGAGAGCTTCAAGTCTTCCGTCCCTAAAGAAACCAACATTTTTGAATACTCATTGTTGTCATTTGCAAATATTGCATCAGAAGTTGCTAAATCCAATCCGATCTTATTTTCTTTTTTATAATTTTCTACCGTACTTTCAGATAAACGCAAATCGGCATTCAATTCTTCCAAGCGATCTTTTATAAAAGCGGAAGCATTTTCGGCTGCCCGGTTTTTGTCGCTCATCGTTTCACGATTATACACTTGAAACAGGCGATATAAAAAATGTTCACCCCGCGTTCGATTCGTTTCTAACAACGATAAACGGATAACGGAAGAATTTTTGGTGGCAAATTCTTGAGTCAAATTAGCGATATACGATTGAGCTACTCCTAACGGAGGAAGTATGTTAATATATAAAGGATACTCTTTTCTTAAAGCAACATTTTCATCCGGGAGTAAAAGTAATTCGCCTATCGGAGATTTTACTACTGCCGGAAGGGACGAAAATTCCTGATCAAATTTTTCGGATCCGTATTGTCCGGTAACAAGAATCGTAGAATTACTCGTAAGAGCTATTTTTAAAGAGAGAGGAGAATATAACGAAGATAGGGAGGTTTTATCAACAAAAACGGTTGCGGGAGGAGCCGCATAATATCGTCTTCCCATTCCACCGTAAAGATCTGTACTTTTGAATCTGCCTTTAACCGAATAATGAATAAAAGCTTCTTCTTCAACAACCACTGTTTCTATAAGATTTCGTGAGCGAAGAACTTGAATTTCATTATCCATATTATTATTCGCATTAAGATAGCCCAATCGCTCAAAATAAGAAGTTTCGCTATTTCCTAATCCGCCCTGTCCGCTACTCCTTAGAACAACATTTGTAGTAACTTTATAAACAGGAGTTGAATAACGCAAATAAATATAACCGCCCACCAAAAACAAGATGATTGATAAAACAAACCATTTCCAATAAATAAGAAAACTTACAAAAAACCATTGAAAACTGACTTCTTTCCCTTGATCTTTTACATTTTCTCCCTGTTTATTATTCGCCATAATTTTCTTTTTTCTTGTTTTCTTATCACATTAATCTTTAGCAAGCATTATAACAAAAGTAGCAACCGACATCACAAAAGCGCCTATCCCGACGAGAATGTTCCAGTGCGGACTGACATCCGCATTTTGCGTTCTTGTATTAACCGGTTTCACGTAAAGTGCATCATTTTGCTGAAGGAAAAAGTAAGGAGAGGAAATAATATCCTCTTTGCTGATGTCCAAAGAAACCTCCGTATATCCGCCATCCGGTTTTTGACGAAACAAACGGATATCATCCCGTTTGCCGTAAATAGACATATCGCCGGCTAAGGCTAAAGCTTCCAATATATTAATATTATCCTTATCAACCGTAATGGTTCCGGGACGACCCACTTCGCCCGTGACCGTTATTTTAAAATTCATCAAGCGAACGGTTACGATTGCCGGGACAACCAACTTTGTGCTCAATCGCTCTTTTAAGTATTTTTCCAACTCTCCTTGAGTGTAACCGGCAACTTTAATTATTCCCAAGACCGGAAAATCAATCGTACCATCTTTACTAATCAAAAACGCTTGGCGACCCATCCCTTGGCTAACGAAATCCTCTGTACTGTTCTCACTCGTAGCCGCAGGAACCAGTGGCAAATTATAATCACTTGCCACTGATTGTTCCCCCGGTACATTTACTGTGATTCCCAATATGTCGTCCGGCCGAAAGCGAACCGTATTCTCTATACGATAAGACGGTAAATTAACTATTTGTCCCTGTCTGTCTTCTTTCGATTGGAAATAAACCACTTTTCGGGAGGAGGTACCGCAAGACGCCAGTACCGACAACAGAAAGAAGAAGGAATAATAAATCCCGCGTTTACTCTTCATCTTTTTTCCTTACATTTCTTTTTACCAATGCATAACCGCCTGTTAAAAGGCTCAAGAATAAAACGCCTTCACCGATCGGACTTTCTCCGGGAGGATCTTGAGGGCGTTCTTCGCCGCCCCCACCCCAATCATCACCGCTTTCATCTTCACCTTCGCCGGCCCGAAAAAAACCGGATGGAGGAGTCGCCGTAGTCGTCGTTTTCTGGTCTGTTTTTTCGTCACCGAACATTCCCTGCGCTTGTATTTTAATTCCCGTAAACAGGAAAGAAGCTACAATTATTGATATTACATATTTTCGTTTCATCGTTTTCCTCTATTTATATTATTAATTTTATATTAACCTAAACATTTAACGAATTTGCCTTTTTTCAATTATCCAATTATTTATTCAAAACTTTTAATGTTTTTCCTCCGCTTACATTAACAATATAGACTCCTTTTTGATTCAAAGTCGTTGAAAATGTATTGTCGGTAGCTATACCGGAAGCTATGATACGGCCGGTTAAATCAAGTACCTGTATTTTATCGCCGGAATGTATATTTTTCACTGTCAGCATATTATTATTCGTATATGCATAAATTTCCGCTACGTTCGTCTGATCAATTGACGTAATCACTTTATTGTTAAAGAACAGAACAAAACGATCTTCGGTGTTAACGGCATTTGCGGCTTGGAAATTATAATCATACTTTAATAAATCAATATATTTATCGGTCGTTTTATCCCATAAAACGGCAGTATTAACTGCTTCATTATCAAATTCTTTCATGGAAAAAACATACTCGCCGGAAGTCGGAATATTCACACCTACCGGAACTTCATTTTCGCCGTTCGGCAAGCTGTTAAGGAATAAAACATTATTGTTGTTTTCGCTATCTTTGGCTAAACTCCAAACAATAGGTGCACTCGCATCTTTAGTATATAACTGTACGGCATCTTCCGTAGATTTGTAAGATGGGCTGAATCCGTCTTCGAATTTGAAGTAAATAGGCGAAGTTTTTGAGTCATCTTTTGCATTGGTTAATGACAATTCTAATACATTTTTAGAAGCGCTCTGTGAAGAACGGAAAATCGGAAGCGATCGGTCAGAAGCGAGAGTAAGACCGGCAGAGGTAAGGTATTTAAAACCATCGCTCGCTGCGAGAGCCGAACCGGTTTGTAAAAATATTACGCCGTAGGGTCTCAATGTTCCGGATCCTACTTCCAAAAATAATGGTTCCCAAGCAGAACCGCCATCCCAATAATATATTACGTTATTTCCGTTGAATTCCACTGTATTATTAGACATAAAAAAATTGGTGGAATTCAAACCGCCGATAGCATTCCATCCTTCGCTATTATCAACAATCGTTTGATCGCGGTCCGGCGCTTGAATACAATCAAGACTCAATGCTTTATCGGTAAGTGAAAATACATTGGCAATATTATTTGAAGTATTTGTCGCAAAAAAGTCCAAAGCAAAACGTCCGGAGATTGCACCGACTGTATCATTCGAAGTACTATATGGCGGATTTATCATAGTCACTTTAACGGCAATTCGACAGGGCGTTCCTTTAGGGATAATATCAATATCTCCTCCAAGAGTTTTCCACGTAGTTGTAGTCGCATCAGTTGTCGCCGTTCCCGGTTTTCCGTTATTAGCTCTTTGTTGCGCATCATATACTTGAACTTGGAATACCGTACCTCTTGCCATCAGTTTGCCGTTGTTTTCCGGATGATCGAAATCCACACTTTTCACATTCTTCAAATCCACATCAAACGGAAACGACATCGTGTACCAAGCATTACTCATTGCGAATGTCTTACGTACAGCTACATTAGCATTAGCAGTCATCGTTACAGTACCGGCAGGGTCGGCATCCGTTTTTTTCTGATTCATTAATAACCCGTCCGACGAATCATTGGTATAAAAAATAACTCCTTCGTCCATGGCAAAATTTCCATAGTTAGCCACTTTTCCCGTATCCGAGTCAAGTGTTCGCGCTTTTATATGCACTTCTCCCACTGATTTCATAGCGCCTCCGTTATAGACATCGCCTACAATTGTCATGGGGAGCGTTTCTGCTTGTTGTCCCCATAAACTGATACCTGCAACAGATGACAAAAAAATAGTAAATAATCTTTTCATATTACACTTTGTTTTTTATTGTTATTTCTTCTTTTTTATTTATTTATTCTTCTTCATTCTTTCTTTTAGAACAATATCCGCCAATATATTTGCCCTTTGAATTTCCAAACTGTCGTTCACATCCACATCATATTCGGCTTTTAAATCGGGAATAACCAAGGAAATATTTTTGGAAATGTTAACCGGAGAATTTAATTTATCCAAGTTTGCTTCATAAATATAAATCCAAAAAGCCGGATGTCCGTAATGCAGTTCGGCCAACGTGGGAAGATTGATTGACTCGCTCGGCAACGTTACCAATACCCGGTCGCCCGATTTTTCTTTGTTTCGCAAGTGAATGGTTGATACAACAATCAATATAAGAACAACCACGGCTGCAATGGATAATAAAATTCCGCTGATATTTTTGGATCGCGACTTTTTTCTCGTGTTATCGGAAAGCGTATCTTTTTTAATCGCACTCGGACTTCCCCCCCTCTCGGTCTGTTTTTGCTTGTTAATCGGCAACGGATTAGGCGTAATACGCTTATCGCTGTCGCCGGCTTTTACGCTTACCGCTGTTGGTTCGGATTTTCCGCCCGTTTCCGGCGCGGGCGTTTTGCCTGCCGGTATATCTTCTTTCTTGAGGACAATACCTTGTGTTTCAGCTTTTTTCTCAACGGTAAGCGTATCGGGTATCTTTTCCGTCTTTTCCTTTGTTTCTTTTACGTCCTCTTTCTTCTCCTCTTCATTATTTAATAAAGTCCTCAAATAAGAAGACAATATAAAAGAAACGTGTATTTCGCCGTTTTCACGTTTGTCCGGGCGAAATACACCGACTTTGGGCAGATTGACGACTTTTCCGTCTTTTAAAGGAATAGAAATGATTGTATAGATTGCATTGGTATCTTTCTTTTCTTTCTCTCCGGCCGCCGACATGATTCGCAGGAACGAATCGGTACTGTCGGCTGCTTTATACAAAACAGTGCGTCTGTCACCCAAAGATTTTATTTCCAGATGGCCAAAATCGGGAATTACAACTTTTCCTCCTTTTAAAAGAGACTCCGTTATAAATAATTCCACAGCTTCCACACTCGTATACTCATTCATTGAGTTACCTTTTACCATCTATTGAAAAATTTTAAAATTAAAATCGTCACTTTAAAAATTGAATATGCCGATATTAGCAAGTTTTGATTACCGCGAAGAGATAAAATCAATTTCTTTCTCTATAAAAGGAATATCTTCGTCATGTATTCTTGTTTGTATATCCGCTAATGTTGTGTTTAATGAGTTTAAATACGTAGCTTTGTAGTCCTCATAGATTTCTTCCATCAACCCCTGCTCTTCATACAATGACGTAACTTCGTCGTCAAACTTCTGAATCACGGACTTAAAGTCGTTTTCAAACCCCACTAATAATGATAAAAATTGCTCCAATACAAGTTTTTGATGAGCAAATGAGTTTTGCCTAGCCATATAAATATAAATTAGTTTTTAAGTAATACCTCTATATCTAAGAATTTTTTATGAAAAACTCAACAAAGGTAATGTCATTTATGCAATAGTCGCTCACGTATTATTACCGTTTTGACATACATTTTTACCTTTTCAAATATTTGTTAAATTTTTTAACCCATTTTTCCCTAAAATCTCGGTCGGAGGCGAGCCCAACCGGGATTTACAAAAAACAGAAAAATGCTGATATGATGAAAATTTGTATTCGCTCGCAATTTCTTGAAGCGATTTAACTCCTCGATTAATTTCCAAAGAAATTTGTTTTGCCTTTTGCTCTTGCATCCAATTATAGGGTGAATCATTAAAACACTTTCGGAATTTTTTAATGAATCCCGATGTGGAATAATTAGCGATTTTTGCCAGTTCTTGGACGTTTTTTGCAAGTAAATAATTACCCATCACAAATTTTTTAAATTGGATATCTTTGGATAAAATACACTGCAAAAATTGAGCCAAATCATTTTTTTGATAATTGAAAAAGAATAAAAAAAACAGTTCTTGCCGTTTTAACTCATAAAAAGAGGCCGGATAAATCCCTTCTTTCAAATAAAAGTCCAATAAAGAAAGATAACGAACAATTATTTTTTTTATGGGAAGCTTGAAAAATTCTTCCGGTTTGCTTCTCTCTTGCAGGATTAAATCGTCAATCCATTGTTGTTCGTCATACCATGCTTCCATAGGAACATAACAAATAAGCAGGTGCGTTTGTTCACGCATGGTAATCTCATACGAATTATCAATCTGAGCCATAAACATTTCGTTCGAAAAAACGGAGTGCGTCTTCATATCATTGATTTTAAGATCCACACTTCCCGTTATAACGAAAAAAATCATCGGAATGTTGTGGGACGGCAGTTGTTTTTCAATTTGATAGCCTTTCGGAAAAATCATATTTTCCCAAACTTTCCGATATTTCGATGTTTCAACGGCGTTTTCCACCTCTTCCTTTTATCTTAAATAACGAATCAGTTAACAAGGAAAATCCCCGATTCCACAATAAATGCTACAACATTGAGGAATTGGGGATTTTTTTTCATTAATCTATATAATCAATGGTTTCTTCTCCGATCAGTTGACGTAATGTGTTTTTCAGTTTAATATACTGAATAAATAAATCATGTTCCGCAATATGGTCGTTATCGTGCATCGGACTCTTGAAATAGAATGATAACCACGATTGGATACCGCTTAAACCGGCACGCTTGGCTAAATCCGTAAACAATACCAAATCCAAGCAAAGCGGAGCGGCTAAAATGGAGTCGCGACACAGAAAATCAACTTTCAATTGCATCGGATAGCCCAACCATCCGAAAATATCAATATTGTCCCACCCTTCCTTGTTGTCTTTACGCGGCGGATAGTAATTGATTCTCACTTTATGATAAACATTTCCGTAAAGCTGCGGATAAAGATCCGGTTGCAGAATATTGTCAATGACCGATAACTTCGATTCTTCCTTGGTTTTAAAAGAACCCGGATCGTCCAATACTTCCCCGTCTCTGTTCCCTAAAATATTGGTGGAAAACCATCCGTTTAAACCCAACATACGGGTTTTCAACATGGGAGAAAGCACGGTTTTCAACATAGTTTGGCCCGTTTTGAAATCTTTTCCGCAAATCGGAGTTTGGGTTTGCGCCGAAAAATCCCACATAGCCGGCATATCAACCGTTAAATTCGGCGCGCCGCTTATATAAGGAATCCCTTCTTCCAAACAAGCATAAGCATAAATCATGGAAGGAGCTATTTCGGGACTGTTTCCTTTCATTGCCTGTTGCAGGGCGGGAAGCGTTCGGTGGACATCGCCGAGCTTCAGATAGACCTCGGTACTTCCACACCAGATACAAACCACTCTGTCTAAATGATTATTCGCCTTAAATTCACGAATGTCTTTACGAACGGCTTCTTTCAAATCCCATTTGGTAGGCGCTTCTTTCACCCACGTACCGTGCAGTCGTTTGACAAAATTTTGATCAAATACCGCTTTCATGGGCTTAAGGGCTTGCAATTCATCTTTTACTTTATCCAAGTCCTCAATTGTCAATACTTCCGCATGACGAGCCGCTTCATAGGCGTTATCTTCAAAAATATCCCAACCTCCGAAAACCAGATCTTTCGTACTCGCCAAGGGTATTGCCTCTTTGATTTTCAAGAAACGATTTTCTTCCCTCTTTCCTACACGCATGGTTGCCAATTGAGTAATCGAGCCGACAGGTATTCCCAATCCTTTTCGGGTAATAAATGTACCTGCAATAAACGTAGTGGCTACCGCGCCTCCTACGCCAACGACCAAAACGCCAAGTTTGCCTTTAGCTTCTTTTATTTGTATTTTTTCCATAACAATAACAATTATATTATTATTCACGCAACCGAAAAGTTGCTTTTTTCGTTACACATTGAAATTATATATCAGATCGTATAGCATATATTGAAGCGACAAAGTTATAATATTTTTAATAAATCGAATCAAATTTGATTCGATTTTTTTTAAATTCATTGGATTTCATTGGTCGGAAACTGAAATATTATTACTTTTGCGGTTCATTTTAATTATTTAATGGAAAAAATTACCGCAATTATCAATCCTGTTTCAGGTACCGCTTCAAAAAAACATATTCCGGATTTACTGGATCAATACATACCTTCGGATCAATTCGAAAAACAATTTTTTTTCTCGGAATATCCGGGACATGCGTTTGAGTTGGCAAGTCGGGCGGTTAAAGAAAACGCAGATTATGTAATTGCGGTAGGAGGCGACGGTACCGTCAACGAAGTAGCGCGAGCCATGGTCGAATCCCCTTCCGTATTGGGAATAGTACCTATGGGATCGGGCAACGGTTTGGCAAGGGATTTGGCGATTCCGATGGATAGTCGTAAAGCGTTAGAAGTGATATTAGAACGTAAGATAAAAACCATTGATTACTGTAAAGCAAACAACCGTATCTTTTTCTGTACGTGCGGCGTGGGATTTGACGCCTCGGTCAGCGAACGATTTAATAAAAGAAAAAACAGAGGCCCTTTGTCTTATATAAGGAGCGCTTTTACCGAGTACTTACAATTCAAACCGGATACTTACGACATTGTTTTTGAAAACGAAGTGCTTACCAGAAAAGCGTTTTTGGTTACTTGCGCAAATGCTTCGCAATACGGAAATAATGCTTATATCGCGCCGCAAGCCGATATTGACGACGGGATGATGGATGTCGCCATTCTTTCGCCGTTTTCTCCTTTAGACATCGGGAACTTGGTAGTCCAAATGTTTACCAAACAAATAGCAAAGAATCACAAGCTGCAATATTACCGATCTAAAAAACTGACATTGAAAAGAGCAAAACCCGGAATCGTACATATTGACGGAGAACCGGTATATATGAACAAAGTCATCTCTTTGGAAGTTTTCCATAACGGATTGAATGTGATTGTTCCGCAGGATCCGGCGCCGCCGGTTTACAGTGTAGCTTCCTTTTTCAGTAATCTTTCTTATTGGTGGAAAAAAACAATCGAATGAAACAGAAAAATATCTTTCATATTCTAATTGCAACCGGATTCGGTTCCGGCTATTGCCCCAAAGCGCCCGGAACGGCAGGCGCGGTTTTGGCAACGGTTCTTTGGTTCGGTTTATCCTTGTTGCTTACACCTTATTATTTATTTATTGTAACCGGATTATTAATTCTGCTGTTCACCGGTCTCGGCGTTTGGTCGTCCGGAATCATGGAAGCCTATTGGGGAGAAGATCCGGCAAAAGTAGTGATAGACGAAATGGTGGGAGTATGGATTCCGCTTTTGGCCGTAAGCGACGGAAATGTGTATTTCGCATTGGTCGCCCTCCTTTTATTTCGGCTGTTCGATATATTTAAACCGTTAGGTATAAGAAAAATGGAAGCTATCAAAGGCGGATGGGGAATCATGCTCGACGATATACTTGCCGGATTGTACAGTTTAATCATTTTATACGGATTGCGATGGCTCGTTGGACTCATTGGATAAAGGAAAGTGTTGAAACGGTTTCTTCCAAAGGAGGAATTTTCACGTTCCTCCGCGCTCAGCTGTCGTCTCAATTATCGAGCATCACCGATTTCATAGTTACCATACTGCTGGTTAACGTGTTTAATCTCTTCTATGTTTACGCGACTTTCATCGGATCGGTCTGCGGTGGGATAACCAACTGCATTGTCAACTACCGGTGGACTTTTAAAGTCATGGATGTGAAAAAACGGTATATTGCCATCCGTTATTTGGCGGTATGGGGCGGAAGTATTTTTTTGAATACTTCCGGTACCTATTTAATGACGGAATTGTTAAAAAGAATCCCTTGGTTAATGAAACTTTCCCATCTCTTTTTTGAAAACATATTTATTATACCTAAAATTATTGTTTCGCTATTGGTAGGATTTGTATGGAATTACAATATGCATCGCCATTTTGTTTACAAAGATTTACATTTGAAACAGTTGTTCTTTAATCTGAAACAATATTTTCATTCGCATGACTCGAATAATAATACAAAATAATTTTGTAATTTTGACAATGAATTTAATATTTGTTCATGAAAAAATCATTCGCTCTAATTATTTAAACCAATGAAAATAAGAGACATTATTCAACAAATCATTTATAAGATTATCAATCCGGCAGTACACCGCTTAGTCAAATGGGGAATCACGCCGAATTTTGTTACCGCAACCGGTTTACTTATCAATATCTTTGCTACCGTTATTCTTATGTACGGAGCTATTCATTGTAAACGAGGAAATTATTCATACGTCGGCTGGGCCGGAATAGTCATTTTATTTGCCGGTTTGTTCGACATGTTGGACGGGCAGGTGGCGCGCATCGGTAAAATGACTTCGCGCTACGGCGCTTTGTTCGATTCCGTTCTTGACCGATACAGTGAATTGATAGTACTTTTCGGTATTTGTTATTACCTTATTCTCCAAGGTTATTTTTTCAGTTCGTTGTTCGGATTCATTGCATTGATAGGCTCCATGATGGTCAGTTATATCCGGGCGCGAGCCGAAGGATTGGGCATTGAATGCAAAGTAGGCTTTATGCAACGTCCCGAACGAGTGATATTAATCAGCGCCGGAGCTATCTTGTGCGGAGTTTTTTACTATTTTGCGGGCGATTACAAACTGTATGTTTCATGGTTTTCGGCTCCGATATTCGAACCGGTCGTCATTCTTGTCATTCCTTTGGTTATTGTTGCGATATTTTCAAATGTTACTGCTATCGGTCGGCTCAATTACTGCCGAAAAGTGTTAAACAAAGAAGATAAATCTTTACAATGAAGTTCAAAGTAACGTTTCCGACGCCGGCGGATACTATTATCACAATAAGTATTATCATTGTTTTCAGTATATTGACAGCCGTTTTCGTAGGTTTTCGTCCGGAACATATACTGCTGATTTTTTTCTTCTGCGCACTCTTTTTTCTGAACAAAGAAACCCGAAAATTTGCGGTGGCGTTGCTTCCGTTCTTTATATTCGGCATTTCGTATGATTGGATGCGGGTTTTCCCGAACTATACAGTCAATCCTATTGATGTGGAAGGACTGTATAATATGGAGAAATCAATTTTCGGAATACCGGATAACGGCGTCAAACTGATTCCTTGCGAATATTTTGCGATACATCACCATCCGATAGCGGACTTTCTTGCCGGAATTTTTTATCTGGGATGGGTACCGATACCGATCGGATTCGGCATTTATCTGTACTTGAAGAAAAAAAGGGATGTATTCCTGCGATTTGCAATGGTTTTCCTTTTTACCAATCTTCTCGGTTTCGCTTTCTATTATATTTATCCGGCAGCTCCGCCGTGGTATGCCATGAACTATGGATTTGATCCGATTTTAACGACTCCCGGAAATGTAGCCGGATTGTCGCGCTTCGACCAATTGATTCATTATCCTTTGTTTGATTCTATTTACGGACGAAATGCAAATGTATTTGCCGCATTTCCTTCCTTGCATTCTTCTTATTTGGTAATCACCTTGTTTTACGCCATACGCGGGAAAAGCCCGATTCCGATTATCGCCGTCATTACATTGTTCATGTTCGGGATTTGGGGTACGGCGGTTTATACGGCGCATCATTATGTGATTGACGTTTTAGCGGGTATTGTGTGCGCGCTGATAGGAATTTTTCTGTTTGAATATGGATGGATGAAACTTCCTTTTTTCCGCCGGTTTTTCAACCGATACTTGAATTATATTGTATAATGTTATATGAAAGAAATACTAATCAGTAATGACGAAATTCGCGGTTTGCATCCCATCTTACGAGGACGATGGGGAAATACGCTTGTGAAAATGATTTTCAGCATTACCGGGATGGATAAAGTCAACGGGATTTACGACGGGTCCAAACACAAAACGGGAGTAGGATTTGTAACCGATTTACTCGACCGACAAGGAATTATTCGGATTCCGGAAAACCAAGAAGTCTTGGATTTATTTCAAAACCAAGCATTTATTACGGTATCCAATCATCCGTTCGGCCATATTGACGGTATTATCGTTATCAGTGTCGTTGCCGCTAAACGAAAAGATTTCAGAATGATGGTTAATTGGATGTTGAATCGTATAGACACGATGGAGGAAAATTTCATCGGAGTGAATCCTTACAGCAAAGACAGTAAAATGGCCGCCGCAAAATCCAGTATCGGAGGCGTAAAACAGTGTTTGGAGCATATACGTGGAGGTCATCCGCTCGGATTTTTCCCGGCGGGAGGCGTTTCGACTTCTCATCTGACTTACACCAAAGATAGAGAATGGCAAGTCCCTGTATTGAAATTGATTAAAAAAGCCAAAGTACCGGTTATTCCAATCTATATTTCCGGAACAAATTCATGGCTCTATCGCTTTCTCGGTTTTATAAACTGGCGAATACGTACGATTCGTTTGTTACACGAAGTTACCAATAAAAGAGGAAAAAAGATATACGTTCGATTCGGAAATCCCATTTCGGTGGAAGAGCAATCGCAATTCGAAAATATAGAAGCTTTCGGAGAATTTCTAAAAGCAAAAACATACGCGCTTCAAACGGAAAGAAGTCCGGGAGTTTTTTAGTGACGAGTGAAGAGTGATTGCCCCTTCACCCGTTACTCGTTACTCGTCACTCGTCACTTACTTATCACTCGTCACTTGTATCATCTTTCGTTAAATCCAGCTTTTCATTATCCGACCCCCGTTCGAAATACTGCTTTTTCAAGGGATTTGCATAGATTTCATTATTTAACTTTCGCATTTTAAAAATATCCGTTGCGTAATACAGCGCTTTTCGGAAAGAAGCTTCCGAACTTTCATTTTTACCGGCTTTTTCGTAAGAAGCGCCTTGGTCGGAAGCGGTTATAACAAAAGGAAAATCAGCCCAATAACAAACGCCGCCTTCAAAAGCGATGGAACGGAAAGGAATCAATCCTTGATCGTAATACATGGCAAGCGTAGCATCGAACTTCAAGTATTCTCCGGTTCCGAAAAAATCATCGGCGGAATACGGTCCGAAACAGATAATACCCGAATCGTTGGTCGCTTTTACGGCCGGAATAATCACTTCGCTTTCTTCCGTTCCGAACGATTTCTCTTTAATTCCTACTCCGGGGTTCAAAGACAGTACGGCAATCCGCGGATTGGTAACCATAAAATCATGAATCAAAGTAGAATGTAACGTCCTAATTTGATCAATTAACGAATCAACCGTCAATTGAGAAGCAATTCCGGATACGGGAATTTTATCGCTCGCTAAAGCAATCCGAAAAGTATCGCTGATTAACATTTTCAACGGCGATCTTCCCGATGCAACAGCATCGGATAACATACCGGTTTCATCCCCGTTGGCGGGAGCCATCACCAGCACGTCAATAAATCCCGATTGTAAATCACTTACAGCTTTTTGAAGAGCTTCTTTAACTAATGATTCCGATTCCGGAGTGGAATGTGAAAATTCCACCGTAACCTCTTCATTTCCGCAATTAATAATATTCAAGCGATTCATTCCGGCATCTCCGGGATGATTGATGATATTAAAATTAATCGGAGAAAGATCCATAACTTTCCGCTGGTAAGCCAATACTTTAGAAGATCCGTAAACCACGGGAATACATGATTCGAAAATCCGAATATCATCAAACGTTTTGAGTATCAATTCGTAAGATATTCCGTTAATATCGCCGTGAGTAATTCCGACTTTTATCATTTTATCATTCATTTTTTTCGATTTATTTAGATACGCAAAGGTAGAAAAGAATTATGAATTATGAATTATGAATTATGAATTTAAGTTGTAAGTTGTAAGTTATAAGTTGTAAGTTATAAGTTGTAAACGATGTTTAGCGCTATCTGAATTATAACTATTATTTACCCCATAATTCATAATTCATGATTCATAATTCATGATTCATAATTCATAATTCTTTTTCGTCGAAAGCATTCCGCAAGCGGCTAAAATATCTTCACCGCGCGATGAACGAATGGTGGAAATTATTCCGTGCGAAGACAGATAATCCCGAAAAGGAACCATCTGCTCCGTATTTGTTCCGGGCAAATTCACATTCGGAATCGGATGATACTTTATCAAATTCACCCGACAGGGAATACCGGATAAAAAACGAACCAAATCGCGGGCATGTTTCCGGTCGTCATTCAATCCGCCAAACAAAATATATTCGAATGAAATCCTTCGCTGACGAGAAAAATCGTATTGCTTAATCAATTCGATTATTTTTTCCGCAGGATATGCTTTTTCCGCAGGCGCCAAGGAAAGCCGTTCTTCGTGATAAGGCGAGTGAAGACTGATCGCTACATGGCAATTCGTTTCTTCCAATAATCGTTGAAGTTTCGGCACGCCGACCGTTGAAACCGTAATTCGTTTCGGGCTTAAAGCCAATCCATAATCGGCCGTCATGATTTCCAAAGTTTTGAAAAGTTCAAACTCATTGTCCAAAGGCTCGCCCATTCCCATAAAAACATAATTGGTCAATTGTTCGCATTCGGGAAGAGACAGGATTTGATTCAAGATTTCGCCCGACGACAATTGAGAGGCAAATTTTTGCTTGCCGGTCATGCAAAATAAGCAATTCATCTTACATCCTACTTGTGAAGAAATACAAATTGTAGCTCTTTCTTTATCGGGAATATAAACGGTTTCAACAAATTTATCGCCGGAAACGGGAAATAAATATTTCCGCGTTCCGTCAACAGAATTTTGTACCTGCGTATAATCCGAACACCCGATTGTATAATTTTCTTTCAATTTTTCCCTCCGATTGAGAGAAAGGTTTGTCATCGCATCAATCGTCCGAACTTTCTTCTTATACAACCAATCCGTTATCTGACGAGCTGAGAAAGAAGGCATTCCCAATTCATTGGCCACTTCCTTAAGTTCAGCTTGCGTTTGCCCCAACAGCGGTTTTTTTAACATTTAATAAAAACGGCTCCGATTATCTTCAATGGCTGCTTTGTCTTTTAATACGCTGAAATCTTGCGCCTTTTGCATAATCCTGTAGCTGTTTTGCATATTCATTTGCCGCTTCTGAATGGCTTCGTCATACTTCTGATCATTTGTATTTTTTGCGGTTGTCGCCAAAACATATACGGCATATCTGCCTGCAAAAGGACCGGAAATTTGACCGACTTCGGAAGTAACTGCCCTTGCGTTTACTGCCGGATCCGAGCCGATTCCGGTAATTCGCGGCGTCGCGAACGTAACAAATTTTACTTCTTGCACCGTTGAATTCATAGCCGTTGCATAACTATCCAACGAGTTGTAATTCCCGGCTTTTAACGTTTCGACAATCTTCGCTCCCTTTTTTTCGTTAATCAGTTCCCGCTTCAAAATATCGGAAACGTCTTTTAAAGGACGAAAACCGGCTTTGAGTTCTCCCTCCACAACTGCTGCTATAAAGTAGGTACGGTTCTGACATTCAAATATATCGGAAATACTTCCTTTATTGGCGCCAAAAGCCCACCGGATGACCGGTCTCGAATTTTCAATGGAAGCTATATTTCCCTGGTTTTCCAGCACCTGTACGTCCGTTTGGCATATATATCCGGCGTCCGAAGCGGCCGATTTGAACCGTTCTAAATTATTATTTTTAACAATGTATTGATTCAGATTGTTGTATATCTTGTTATAAGTTTCCGCACTCGGAGTTACCTCTTTCTTTATCTCGCCGATTTTATATTTCTTTACCGGTTTTGTCTTTTCTACTATCTGTACCAAATGGATTCCATAGGAAGATTTAACGGTAAAAAGATCATTGACTTTAGCATCAAAAAGCGCACTCAAATTTGTAAATTTTACGCCGGAATTTTTATATAAAGACATTTCCGTTTGCCATCCGATATCTCCGTTGAATTGTTTGTTCGTAGCGTCCAAAGCGACATCAGCAAATGATTTACCCGAATGAATTACGTGAATCAAACTGTCAATTACCGGTTTAATCGCCGCTTCATCCGTAGTGGGAAATGAAATTTGATTCATTTTTATCGAATCGGGCGCCTCTCTTACATCCAACAATTTATAAACATCGTAAGTTTGGTTTGTTAAAAACGGCCCCGCAACAGCTCCTACAGAAGCATGTTCGGCAAAATTTCTCATTTCACCGCTTAATTGATCACCGGAAACATAAGCATCCAAAAAAGGTTCGTCTGAATTATCACTGATTAAATCCGTCGGATTGGTTGTATTCGCTAACTCATCTTTCAACTTTTCCATTTGGGCGGAAACATCGGCATAGTCCGCTTCACTCGGCAAAATATTTACGGCAATGTAACTGATTATTTTAGCATGTTCTTGTTTAAAACTGCTTTTACGTAATTCATACAATTTGGCGATTTCGGCATCACTTACTGCTATGGCGGTATCCGGAATCGAAGTATAGGGTTGCACTGCATAATCAAAGTCCACGTTGACCGAATTATCGTTGAATGCAGCTTTAGCATCCAATGAATTAGCGACAACGGAAGAAATAAGTAAAGAAGAAAATTTCTCAAGCAGTTTCTGTTCGGCAACCGTCTGTTCTATGTTCAGCCAAATTCCTTTGCTGTTTTGCAATTGTTGTTGATCTTCCGGCGAATACATGCTCCAATCGTCCGATTCGATTTGTTGAAGAAATCGGATCAACAGGTTTTTATCGAACGCGTTGGTTTGAGGATTCTTAAAAAAGGATATTTGTTGAATCATCGGGGAAATATTATTTCCCATCACTAAATCGGCAAGTTCTTCTTCACTGACAACAAAACCTATTCTTTTACTTTCTTCACTTAATAAAATTTTACCCACCATTCGTTCAAAAACCATTTGGCGAACTTGATTTTGTTGTTCTTCAGTCAGCGATCCTCCCGCATTATTTTTGTAATTATTCACAGCCGTTTCCTCTTCGCTCTGAAATTCCCGGATTCCGATTGATTGACCGTCAACTACAGCTATTTTCTCTTTCGATTGACGAAAAAAAGTGGATCCCGACCGAAGAAAGTCGCCAATAATAAATGCAAATAAAGCAAGCCCTACCACACCTACCAATAAACCGGCTCTACTCCTTATTTTTTCTAACGTTGCCATTGAATTTGTATATTATTTTTAATTATTTTTCGGAAATTGCGCACGAAGGTACAAAATTTTGTTTTATTTATTATAACTTTTCGGATTATTTTTATTTTTTATGCACTTTAAGCATAACCAATTCGATTTTTGTTTGGGTTACCCGTAAGATTTTAAATTCCAATTGCCCGATTGTAACCGTCTCATTCAGTTTAGGAAAATTTTGATAGTGGTTCAAAATATAACCGGCCACCGTTATGTATTCATCCGATTCGGGAATTCCCGTATCAAACATCTCATTGACTCGATCAATTTCCATTCTCCCGGAAAGCACATACGTATTTTCGTTTAATTTTTTAGCCGTAAACAACTGCGTGTCATGCTCGTCTTCAATTTCTCCGAAAATTTCCTCCACTAAATCTTCCAAAGTAACAATACCGGAGGTTCCTCCAAATTCATCAACGACCACCACCATGCTTTTCTTTTCGGCAAGCATCGTTTTCATTAATTTGTTGGCTGCCATGTTTTCGGGGACAACGCTCAAAGATACGATGGATTGCGTCCAATCTTCCGGTTGAGTAAATAACTCCAATGAGTGAATATATCCGATAATATTATCTATATCTCCTTCATAAACAACAATTTTTGAAAATCCCGTTTCGACAAATTTTGAAGTAAGGTCTTTCAGAGAAATCTCTCTTCCTATGGCAATGATTTCTGTTCGCGGCACCATGCAATCCCTAACTTTTACATGTGAAAAGTCCATGGCATTTTGAAAAAAACGGACTTCCGTGCCTAATTCAACGTCTTCGGGCGTTTCTTCAATCGTTTTTTGAATAAAATAATCCAAATCATGCCGTCCGAAACGCTTGGGGTCAACAACAGACGGTTGTACGCCGAAAATACGCAATACCAAGTTGGCAATCCGGGAAGCAAATTTTGAAACCGGATACAAAATAATATATACAATATATAAAGGTACGGCAAATACCGAAAGGAAAAAATTCGGATTGACGCGAGCCACCGACTTGGGTATAAATTCTCCGGCAAAAAGAATAAACAAGGTAGCAATAAGCGATTGAATCAGCAAAATAAGCAGATCGCCGGAAAGATATTGCGCCATCAGAGGAGTAAGCGCACGAGCCATAAATAAGCCGTAAATAACCAACACAATATTGTTACCAAGCAACATACAGGAAATAAATTGGTTACCGTCGGCGTAAAATTTATTGAGTATTTTGGAAGTGATGCTTGAGGCTTCACTCTCCAACTCGAAAAGTAATTTATTGGAACTGACAAAAGCAATTTCACCCGCAGAAAAGAATGCGGAAAACACCAAAGTAATTCCTATTTCTACCCAAAAATTATTCATGGATGTTGTATGCTATCGGAGCGCGTCGTTTCTTGCTGAAGCGAATCGGTTGATTCTTCTATATTAAATTCTCCTTTTGTCGAAAAAAAACGGATGATATTCAACGCTTGGTCGGCTTTAAAACCGCTGCGCCCGTAAGTAATATTTCCGTCAGGCTCCACTACTTTAACCGATTGATAAGTATAAAACGCATTCACTACATTCGGCGGAATTTTTCGATCCCAAAACAACTCGGACGTTTCAAAAGTTCGCCCTTCCAAATTTTTAACGACTACGTTTCCAACGGCTCGCCAAAGTTCTTTTCTTTCGAAATAATAAGCGGTATCCGCATCAATACTTCCTTCCGGTTGAAAATGGGAATCCAAGCGCTCTATGTGAATTTTCTCCGGAAAATACCAATACGGATCTCCTTCGCCCGAATACATATCCCATATTTTTGCGTTCAACCGATACCGGGTAATTCCCGAATCGGATATCAGTACTGCAGCATCTTCCGTATGAACCGTCGGTATGGCTTGTATATCAATAGCAACCAACGGCATATTCTTTTTGTTCGTATTACAGGATATTGTTACTATACAAAAAGTTACCGAAAAAATTACTGCACTCTTTGTTTGAAGAACCATAATTCGTTGAACGTATAACTGAGCGATACCTTGAAATACTGTTCATCAATAAGCGCTTTTGATTCCGGTCGGATGAGCGAATACTCAAAAGCAATGTTGAGAAGCGAACGTCTGTCCGACATCGGAATACCGAGTCCCAGATTAGCTCCGTATTCGTTATATTTCGAATCGTTTACCTTAAGATAAGAATCGGTATAATACAAACCGGCCCGGTAGCGTATCTTTTTCAACAGACTTCCGGAAGTACGATTCGGAATAAATTCGCCGCCGGCATTCAATTTCACACTATTATTAAAAGCGCCTGTTTGGTCGTAATACTTCGCACTCGACCATCGCTGATATAAAACGTCGGCTCCTACCGTAAATTTACCCAATTGATTATAAGTAAATCCCAAGCCGAATGTTTCCGGCATTTCAAACACCGAATCCCGGGAAACTGTATTTTGACGCTCCATAATTGCTCCGGAAGAAGGATCAACTCGGAAAAATCCGGTCATAACCTTCGTTCCGAAAGAGATCTTCGGCGAATAAACCGCTCCGATGGTTACCGTTTTAAATTTCCCGACCGGATGATGGTATTGTAAACCGAAATCATACAGAAATCCGTAGGAACGAATCGTATCGGTCCAATTTGTATTATAATTATTGATAGAATTGAACGTAATCAAATTACTGTGTGTAATATCGCCGTATAAATACGATAGCTTTACGCCGACGGAAAACCGATTCAAAAAATCGTATCCTAAAGCGGCATATACCCGGCTCAACCCTCCCCGACCGGAGAAAGTATTCTGAACCAATTCGTTTTCAACAGGTAAACGGGTTGTATCCGCATAATTGTATCCCACGAAAGAAACGGGTTCGAGGCCGACCCCTATGCCCATTTTTTTTGCAAGAGAAAATTGGAAAGCAATATATTCTAAGTTACCGTTGAGCTTGTGCTCGCTATTGAAAGCATCGCTGAACCACGATACTTGACCCGTAACGCCTAAGTCAAACATAAAAGTCATTGAATCAACCGCAGAAAAAGAAGCCGGATTCATCGGATTGATCAGTTGCGAACTTCGTAAACCGTATCCGATACCGCCCATTCCTCTTTGAGATATAAACGCTTTATCCGCCAAAATACCATATCCGTAACGTGTATATGGAGAATTTGTAGCGTTTTGAGCAACTGTTATCACGGGAATTATCCATACGATAATCCCCAGAAAGACTATTTTATTTACATGCATATTGTAATTCAAAAATTTCATTCATTCCGTCCGGAATTTCATTTTGCTTGCAAAGATAGAAGAATATTTTTACTTATCATTCGTTCAATACCATATTAACTTATTTTTCATCTTATTTAAGCTTCAATTGACTTTTTTTATTACCTTTGATGATTATTTAATTAAGTATCCTTATTTATGAATGAAAAGTTTAAACCGCTTTTACTGTTTTTGAAGCCGTATATAGGGTTTCTGTTCCTTTTGTTCTTCTTTCATTTTGCATGGAAAATCGCGATTGACGGGGATATGGACAGCGAATACATTTATCTTTTCGGAAAAGATATTACGCCTTCGTGGTTCGGCGCTTCTTGTCGCGGATTAACGCAAGCCGCAGCTTGGTTCATTCATTTATTTCCCAATACGCAAGATCTTCTGGTAGAAGCAACCCGGTTAAAATTCGATACCAAAGACAATATTTGGATTGGTATTATTTGGGGCTGTCTCGGATTCAAACAAATGTCTATTTATGCCGGAATCATTTTATTTTATTGGGGACCTCTTCTTAAAAAACTATGGTATATTCCTCTGGGATGTTTTATTCTGACCGGTTACAATGTTATCCGAATTGCAACCATCGTGTGGTTAACCAATGGTCATCCCCAACGATTCGAAAGTTTACACGACGGGATATTGCGTTATATTTATTACACTATCGTTTTTATCTTATGGGTAGTCTGGAATGAATTGATTGTTAGAAATAATTATACTTATGCCATCCGTTCAAACAAAAATTCAAAGTCTGCGGAAAATCATGCAGACTGAACAGATTCAAGCCTGTATTATTCCTTCAACTGATCCGTACATCGGCGAATATACTCCCGACCGATGGAAAACCCGCGCTTGGCTGTCCGGGTTCACGGGTTCAGCCGGAACCGTTGTCGTCACTATGAATAAAGCCGGATTGTGGACGGATTCCCGTTATTTTCTGCAAGCGGAAGAACAACTCAAAGGCTCCGGAATCGGTTTATATAAAACGGGATTACCCGGAACGCCGACATTTTCCGATTGGATTGGTTCGGAATTATCTGCCGGCGATTGCGTCGGTATCGAAGGTGCTGTGTTTGCCGCTTCGGAAGCAAAATCCCTGATTGAATTTTTTTCCGAAAAGCGCTTGAAAGTCCGTACCGATTTTGCGCCTTATGATTCGCTTTGGAAAAATCGCCCGGCTGTTCCGGCTAATCCGGCATTTATTCTTCCGGAATGTTTCGCCGGAAAATCGTGTCGCAAAAAAATCAGAGAAGTAGTTGCGGAGATAAAGAAAAACCAAGCAAATGCGACTATCCTTGCCGCTTCGGATACCATCGCGTGGCTGTTTAATATTCGAGGAAACGATGTGAATTACAATCCCGTATGTGTAAGCTATGCCGTTGTTTCCGAAAATGAAACCGTTCTGTTCATTTCTCCCGATAAACTGACGCAAGGAGTGTCGGACTATTTCCGGAAAGAAGGCATAATTACCGCCGATTATGAAAAAATCGCCGATTATATTCAAAAAGCCCTTCACGGAGCAACGATTTTAATCACACCGTCCAAAATCAATTACCGCTTATACTCGATTCTTTTGGAAAATTGCGTTATAAAGGAAACATCCGTACATCCGGCCGATTTATTGAAAAGCATTAAAAATGCAACCGAAATCGCCGGCATACGAAACGCCATGCAAAAAGACGGAGTCGCCATGGTGAAATTTCTGATGGATTTGGAAAAAGCGTTAGCGAATAACGAAACAATTACGGAATTGGATGTCGCGGAAAAACTTCGAACCTACCGCTCCGAACAAGCGCTTTATTTCGGAGAAAGTTTCAAAACCATAGCCGGATACGGCGCACACGGAGCCGTTGTTCATTACGAAGCGACTCCCGAAAGTAATGCCGTTATTCATCCCGACGGAATTTTATTGATAGATTCGGGAGCACAGTATTTCGACGGAACGACCGACATCACCCGTACCGTTTCAACCGGACAAGTTTCCGAAACAGTCAAACGCAATTATACCTGGGTATTGAAAGGACATATTCAATTGGCATCGGCGATTTTTCCGGCAGGAACCGTCGGTATGCAATTGGATATACTGGCTCGCCAAGCCTTGTGGAAAGCCGGACAAAACTTTTTACATGGAACCGGTCACGGCGTCGGCTGTTTTCTGAATGTACACGAAGGACCGCAAAGCATCCGAATGAATTACAATCCGACTCCTTTGGAACCGGGTATGATTACTTCCGACGAACCGGGACTCTACCTCGCCGGCGAGTACGGGATTCGCATCGAGAACCTGCTTCTGACCGTTCAAGCAAAAACAACGGAATTTGGCGATTTCTATACTTTCGAAACACTGACTTTGTGTCCGATTGATACTCGTTTAATTGATTGTTCACTACTCTATCCGGAAGAAATCAACCGGCTGAATGCCTACCACCAAAGAGTGCGGGACCGACTGACTCCCCTACTCTCTCCGGAAGAAGCCGAATGGCTGAAAGAACAAACGAAACCGATCGGATATTAATCGGTTGGTTCTTCCGAATCATAAATCGTATTCATTGTCGGACGTATCAACAGCCGCAACGACACATCGTAAGTGATATAATTCCATACCCAATCAACAAATACGGAAAGTTTATTTTTCATTCCCACAATAGACAGGATATGTACCCATAGCCACAACCACCAAGCCGCAATTCCGCCGAAATGAAGTTTCCAAATATCGGCAACCGCCGCATTCCGCCCGATGGTCGCCAATGAACCTTTATCTTTATATACAAATCTTTCTTTTACCGAACTTCCTCTCATGTCTCTATTCAAGTTCCGTGCCAAATTTTCAGCCATTTGCATGGCTACTTGCGCTACTTGGGGATGACCTTTGGGAGCATGGTCGGAAATCATCAGGCAAGTATCTCCAATGGCATATATTCCGTCGTATCCATTCACGGCATTGTATTCATCAACCGCAATACGTCCCCGGTTATACGATTCATCGCTCATCCCGGCCAAGCTGTTCGCTTTAATACCTCCCACCCAGAATACATTTTGAGAACGGATTTTTTCTCCCGTACTTAATTCTACAAAAGGTTTCTCATAACTTTTTACAAAAACATCTTGATGAATAATCACTCCGCGTTTTTTCAGCGTTTCGGCCGCTTTTGCCGATGACTCTTCCGACATACCCGAAAGCAGACGGGGCGAAGCATCCACCAAATAGATTCGCATCCGGTTAAAATCCAATTCGGGGTAATCTTTGGGTAACACCATCTTTTTCATGTCGGCCAAAGCCCCGGCAAGCTCCACGCCGGTTGCTCCTCCTCCAACTATCACAAAAGTCATCAGTTCTTCAAATTCTTCTTCCGTATGAACGCTTACCGCTTTTTCAAAACTGAGTAAAATCCGGTTTCTCGCGAGCAGCGATTCCGAAATGGATTTCAGCGCATAAGTTGACTCTTTCAGCCGATCGTTCCCGAAATAGTTTGTATCGCATCCCGTAGCAATCACCAAATAATCATACTGCAATGAACCGATGCTTGTCTCCAATCGTTTCTTCTCCGGAAATACCCGCTTGGCAAGACAGGTTCTGAAGTGAAAATCTTTTTTCTTCCGGAAAATTTTACGCAACGGATAGGCAATCGAACTGGGTTCTAGTCCGCCGGTGGCTACTTGATACATCAAGGGCTGAAATTGATAATAATTCACTTTATCAATTAATACGATTTGAAAATATCGGCTATCTGTTTTTTTTGCCATTTGCAATCCCGCAAATCCTCCTCCTATAATTACGATTCGCTTTTTCGAACCCTTTTCCGGTATATGGGTTATTGCTTCCATCCGACTTTCCTTGCGTTCCATTTTGCTTTGACAACTTCGTATATGGCCGGCATAACAGACAGAACGATAATCAGAACCACCACCTTATCTAAATTTTTCTCTATCCATTCGATACGCCCGATAAGAGCGCCTAAAGCGGCAAAAAGAAGAACCCACGCGATTCCTCCGATTACATTAAAAGAGAAGAAATGTTTATAGCTCATTTTCCCCATGCCCGCTACAAACGGAGCAAAAGTCCGTACAATCGGAACGAAACGGGCCAATATAATGGTTTTTCCTCCATGTTTTTCATAAAATCGGTTGGTCTTTTGCAAATATTCCTGTTTGAATACTTTGGAATCGGGATTACTGAACAGTTTCTCGCCAAAAAATTTACCAATCGTATAATTAGCGGCATCTCCCAATACGGCCGCCAGCATCAGCAAAAGGGCGAGCCAATAAATGTGCAACGGATTTTCGGGCCGTACAGCAATAGCTCCCGCTAAAAATATAAGCGAATCGCCGGGGAGGAACGGAGTTACCACTAAGCCCGTTTCACAAAAAATAATCAGAAATAAAATAGCGTAAACCCAAGTTCCATAGTTAGAAACAAGCATATCCAATGTGCCGCCCGTATCTCTCAACAAAGAGATAAAAAAATGCCAAACTTCTTGTAATAATTCCATCTGTTCGTTTTTTTTTTACAAAATATCGGTCTGTTTAAGACGACGCAAAGATACTGTTTTTTTTCATTTGACGAACTAAATAGCGCTCTCGCCTCTGCATAGATTACTTTTGCAGCGCGCAACACAACCGACATCTCCTGATATATCCCCTTTCGTTTGAAAGGGATTCCGCGTCAAGCGCGGGATGACAGGTTAGACCTAATACTTGTTAAAATGTACAAAATCGCTCACCTCACGGCGAACGCGAAGGCGATGCGCATCATTTCCGGCCGGATAACCCAAACGAATGCCGAGCGCTATTCGAAGTTCCGCCGGAATACCCAGCATCTTTTTTACCTCGCCGGACAAAGGTTCATTGCCAAAAACGCTTAAAATGTGAAGGCTGACTCCTTGCGCGCTTGCCATCAGCCATAGATTTTCCAGCATAAACCCCAAACTCATCACGCCCAAAAAATCATTTTCCGAAGCCGGCGCACGGCGATTCGGATCGTATAACACCAACAGTAAGACAGGTCCCCGTCGCACCGGTTCTCCCAATTTTGACGCCGGTTGATTCAAGTTACTTTGTTGCGCTTCGGGAGTAAGCCACGAAGCGGGAAATTGAGTCGCCAAAACGCCCGTTTTTTTCTTTTTAAGTTCATCTTCCGTAAAAGAAAGTTGCTGATAATTTTCCCTAATAAATACAGGCGAAACCGGCGATTCAAGCTCACTCAATTTCGTCAGCACGGATTTATCGTCTATGACAACGATTTCAAAATTCTGCATATTATGAGCGGTTGGCGCCCAATTTGCCGCTTCGAGAATATTTTGCAAAACGGCCGCTTCAACGGGACGATTTTCGTCAAACAGTATTCGTGACGATTCCCTTTGTTTAATTAATTGTAAAAGTTCTTGTTCATTCATTTCCGGTTCCTCCGTTTTTTTAAAATTATTACGGTCTTTCCAACCGAATTTCATCTATGTCTTGTTCCATTTTTGCAAAAGCTTTTCCTACAAAATCATCCGAAGTCATCATATACGGTGATTTCAGCATGTTTCTTTTCCTGCGCCCTTCCGGATTCAATTCGGATTCCACCATCGGCGGAATAATCTCAACCACTCTGATTCCGAGCGGCCGGAGTTGTATGCGTTGCGCGATTGAAAAGGCGTGCAAGCCGGCTTTTGTCGCACAATAGAGAGGCGCCCTCGCTGCATGTTCCACCATAAAAGCAAGACCGGACGAAACATGAACGATGGTCGCATTCTCCTTACCCGAAAGCAAGGACGTAAACAAAGCGGAAAGATACACGGGAGCCTCCAAGTTGATACGGATTTCACTGTCTCCGCTGTCCAATTCGTCTAATCCTTTTGTCAAATCAATGTCGCGCTGGATTCCGGCATTATTGATCAAAATGTTCATCATGGAAAAGTTCTCGTTCATATACTTGAGCAACGCCCGGCGATCATCGGGATTCGCCACATCGCACGGAAAAGTATGAATCCCTTGCAATTCTTTTTCGGCTTGCGCCAGTCTGTTCTCACGGCGGCCGCAAATAATCAGAGTGTTGCCGCGTTCATAAAAATATTTTGCCATCGAGTAACCGATTCCCGTTGCTCCGCCTGTAATTAATACGGTATTTCCATTCATTTTCATTTTTACCGATACCTCCTTCCTTATTTATAAATGTTATTTCAACTGTATCCTGCAAAGATAATAAATATTCCAATTTCCCGCGTCTTCTTTCACGTAAACCGCCGGAGCGGTGTAATAATCGCCGCCGAGATACAGCTTTTCTTTGATTCCGCCCGTTGCCCTTCATTTTTCTTAACCGAACATGTGAGGCCTTTTTTATTTAAAAAATAAATTGTAATTTTGTTCCATAATAAAACAATAGGCATGGCAACAATAACATTAAGCTACAATGCGCGAAATACGATTGCAACAAAAACAATAAAATATGTATTATCTTTGGGCGTATTCAAAACAGAAGGAATACAACCCACGGATTCATTTAATAAGTCAATGAAAGAAATGCAATCCGGTAAAACATACAGATTGAAGAACACTGAAAATCCGATAGCTGAAATATTACAATAAGCTGATATGTATTCGATTGACTATACTGTTGAATTTAAAAAAACAGGCAAAATTGATGCAAAGACGCGGCTATGACAGGGAATTACTCAATAATGCAATTAAAATACTTATAGATAGAGGGACGCTGCCGGTTGAAATATATAAAACCCATAAACTGCAAGGGAATTACAAAAATATGTGGGAAGCTCATTTGCAGCCGGACTGGTTGCTTGTCTGGTTTATAAATAAAAAAACGGTAACGATAGTTTTGACACATACAGGCACTCATTCCGATTTATTTCGATAAAGCTATTTTTATCCGAGGCAAAGTGTCCCGCAGGGACGACACTTTATTAACCGTAGGTGAAGCGAAAGCGTAACCTACGGACTGCGGACTACGGACACGAGCAGTATGCGCTATCCCCCTAAGTCCTGCAGGGACGACACTTTATTAACCGTAGGTGGAGCGATAGCGCAACCTACGGACTACGGACTACGGACACGAGCAGTATGCGCTGTCCCCTCAAGTCACGCAGTAACGACACTTTGCGTTTTATAGTATCGTCCCTGCGGGACTTTATGGAGTTGATGCCATGCTGTACCGCAGGTTGCGCTATCGCTCCACCTGCGGTTAATAAAGTGTCGTCACTGCGTGACTTTACGGAACGACATACTACCGATGACATGACAGCAGGCCTTCCGTCTTAAAGAATGGGGTTTTAAACTCGGCATAGGCTTCGGCGCCTATGCCGAGTTTGAACTTTTCATTTTAATACGCTACAGCGAACTCGGGTACAACCAATATGCTTTCCCTTTCTCTTTGATAAATTTCTCAACAAAATTATCAAAAGAATTATCAATTACCCTCCATTCCGCCGGAGCTTCATATAAGGTAATATCCAGAATATCATATTCTCCGTTTTCCTTTGGTCTGAATCCTAAAAATTCAGCATCTCCACAAATAAATATTGCAAACAAAATTACATTATTGTCCCAATATTCTTCCAGATCAGCTTCCACATGGTTTTCCCTTTGAAATTTATTCTCTTGAATCAGTCTTTTAGAACCGAAAAAAGTAAATCCACCTACATCATTATAATTAAATAAATCACCGCCATCGAAAAAACTTAAAAAATATTTATAATCATCCGGAAGTTTTCCTTCAAAATACAAAT
>WRFZ01000158.1 GCA_009778655.1 Candidatus Azobacteroides sp. | reverse complement strand
TCATAATCGCTCAAAATACTGTCCAACACGATGTTGAGTGTATTTATATTCGTATAAGCGGCTTTATTGAAGTCTATATAAATAACCGGATATTCCGCCCATTCCTTTTCCAAATCCGCAATCGCCAAACCTTCAAACAATTCTTTCTTGCCTTGAAAATAGGCTTTGAGCATGGAAAGGAAAAGACTTTTACCGAAACGGCGCGGACGACCCAGAAAATAAGGTTGGCTCAATGATACCAAATCATAGAGGTACTGCGTTTTATCCACATACAAGTAGTTCTCTGTACGTAGTTTTTCAAAATCCTGTATGCCGACGGGCAACTTCCTTCTGTTTGACATAAATTCATCTTTTACCGGTTCATACGACAAAGATACATTACCTTTTTGATTAAAAAAAATCAACATTTTTATTGCGGAGTTGCTCCAGTCGAACTTCCTCCGCTATTCGAATTTCCGCCTTGCATTTGGTCTTCATTTTGGATGGTTCGCTGAGCCTTTTTAATCTGCGCTTTCATCTCTCCGAAACGGTAGGAAACCGATAATCCGAATTGCCGGAAAGGTCGAATCGTTTTTGATGTCCGATAAAAATCATCGGACTGCATGGTTTGCGTAAACTTCAAGTTCTCGGTAAAGAAATTAGCGGCGTTCAATCGAATATTCAAGCGCTTATCCAAAAAACTTTTGGATGCCGAAAAACTGTAATAGTAATAAGACGCGGTTTTTCCTTGCAAAAGAATGTTCGGCATAGAGCCGTATCCGTTCAGATTCAACACAAAATTGCGAGGCAGATTGTATTGAGCGCCGCCGTAAAAGTTTCCCGAAAATCCGCTGTTGTGCAAAGCGCTGTTCCGATTCGATCGCAAGTCGCTGTAAGTGCTGCTCAAGTTTCCGAAAAGTCGCCATTTGGGGGTCGGAGTCCAATTCAAATACGAAGACAAATTCCATCGCCTTTCCTTTAACAAATTGTAATAAGAAGTCTTGCTTACAGAACCGTCAATCCATGTGAAATCGGAAATTCCTTCATTGGTAAAACTATACGATAAATTGGCATTCATCGTAAACTTGGGCGTAAATAAATTGTAATTGCAATTGAAATTATGGTATTTTACCACATCCAAATCCGGATTCCCGAATTGAATGTAGTTGGAATCCGTAGTGTTTATATAAGGATTCAAGTAATAAATTCCCGGACGCTGAATGCGCAAGTTATACCCGACACGAAACGTTTGACTTTGTTTCGCCATATAGGTAGCGGTTATGGAAGGTATTACATTCGAATAATCGGCTTGAAAATTCTGAGCCGTATTTATCGGATAATTTACGTGTAACCGTGTCCCTTCATAGCGAACGCCGGTTTTAAGCCCCCATTTCTTATACTTCAAATTGTATCCGACATAAGCTGCCCATATATCTTGCAGGTGATGAAAATCGTCGTTATCGGAAGGTATATCTGTCCAACCGGCATTGTCGTAAAAGATTGACAGTCCGCTTCGGCTTTTGTTGATTCGTTTGATGAACTTAACCCCAGCTTCCATTGAATGAATTTTGGAAAAAGGAGTTGTATAATCCAATTGGAAAGTATGTTCGTAGGAATCGGCATTGCTGAATTGTCGGTTTTGATTCTCGTTGAAATTCAATACCGGATTAATTTGAGACAACGAATTTTGATCATTATTGTAAGAATCCAATTTATACGAAGCGGTGAGCAACCGATCTTTTACGGAAAAAGTCCGTTGATAATCGGCTCCTAAAGTAATTCCCGGTTGAGAATTTTTTACGGAAGAAGTTTGCCCGTAACGGTAAACATCTTCTTCATTCGAGTTTTTCATTAAAACATCAAGGAATTGATCGGTCGTAAAACTTACTCCTCTTTCGGAAACATTCACATTAATTAAATTCAACGTATCTGTTTCATAACTGAATTCGCCGTATCCCATCAAAAAATGTCCTTTGTTTTTATTCTTTCCGTCTTGAGTGAGAAAGCGATTATCGTCATTGGCATAGTTTTCACGAAAACTCGAATAGCGTGATTCCGGATTGCGGATCCGCGAATAATAAAGATTTCCGGTTAAGCCGACTTTTCCGTATTTTATTGAAAAATAACTGCCTCCGCCCATCTGTCCGACAGAATTGCCGTATGCATTCAAAGAAACCGTGTAACCGCCGAGCGACGACTGGCTTTGCATAACAATATTGATGATTCCGGCAACGCCTTCCGCATCGTATTTAGCGCCGGGTTCGGTAATCACTTCAATGTTTTTAACCGTATTGGCCGGAATACTTCGCAAGACATCTTTCGGATTGTTGGATAACATATTGGACGGCTTCCCGTTTATATAGAATACGAAATTGGACGATCCTTTCACTTGAATGTTTTCCTCCCCATCAACAGTGACCATCGGCACTTTTTTCAACATTTCCAAAACGTTGTTGGTTTTCGATTCCGGATCCTCTTCCATACTATAAGTAATTTTATCTAAATCCACCTTCACCAAAGGCCTTTGAGCGGTAACCGTAACCTCTTGCAATTGCTGAGGATTATCGGCCATAGCGATTTTCCCGAAATCAAGATTCTCTCCTTCCTTAATCGAGAATGGTTTGACTACGGTTAATTTCCCTAAATATTCCACGCTCAAGGAATACGTTCCGGCATTTTTCAATTCTAACCGGAAATACCCGTTTTCATCGGTTGACCCCACATAAACGGGTACTGTTTTTTGTTGTTCTCCGAAAATTTTCACGTATGCAAAAGGAACGGCTTCTTGTGAAAGCGAATCAACCGCCTGTCCGCGAATTACAACGCTTGATGTTTGCTGTGCATAAACGGTTATCCCTGTTACAGATAAGAATAAAGTAATAAAAAATGTTTTCATTTTGTGGCATTGATGCGCGCAAAGATAAAAATAATTTTATAAAACAGAGCAAAGCGGGAATAAACAAATTTCGAAGATAAACATTAATTAACATTATAAAATTAAACCAATCTTTTTTCTAAAAGTCTTACTATTACAAATCCGAAATTTTGGAAGCGATGAGATAACAGAGACATTGCGTCTCACAAGAAACATTAATTTAATTTTTTAACAAAAATGAAAACAACAAAAATTTTAATGTTGACTTTCTTAATGTCAACCCTTTGTACAGCATTGTCGTATGCTCAACAAGATCAAAGACCCAAAGCGACTCCCGAAGAGAGAGGGGCAAAACGTCTCGAAATGATGAAGCAATCGCTTAACTTGACAGACGAACAAGTAGCGAAATTGCAAGAAGTTCACAAGCAATTGTTTGGAGATATGAAACAGGTTCGTGGCAGGGATGAAGCCAATCGTGAAGAAACAAAGGCTAAAAAGGATGCCGACAGCGAAGAAATGAAAGCCAAGCGCGAAGAAATGAAAGCTAAAATGGAAGCCTATGACGAACAACTAAAAACCATCCTTACGCCCGAACAATACCAAAAGTATCAGGAACAACGTAAAGAGATGCAAAAGAATTCGGACAAAAAAATGCAGAAAGGCGGCCACGGCGAACATCAAAAAAAGCAAACTGAAAATAATTAATATTTCTTTTTATTTGATGCCGCAAACAATAACAAGGGACGTGCCATACAGGTACGTCCCTTGTTGCTAAGTTTTTGCCGTGTTGTGTCGCGTCCTATTTTTTCTTAAAAAGCGATACGATAAAAAGCAAAACAACAGCGCCCACAACAGCACAAATCAAACTACCGATAATACCTGTTGCACTTATACCAAGCAGATTGAAAATCCACCCCCCGAGAACACTACCAACTACACCGATAATTAAGTTTAGTACTACGCCGAATCCGCGACCTTTCATGATCAGTCCCGCTAAAAATCCGGCAACGATTCCGATGATAATAAACCAAATCCAAGAATACATAATAAAAAAGTTTTAAGTTAATGAAGTTAGACAATGATTAATTCCTGCAAAAGTAGTCTTTTTTAAGATAGCTTGTTATTATTTTCACGATTATTTTCCAATTGCTGCATAAAAATAATATAAACCTAAGTTTCGTTTAAGAAAAATGTAAAAAAAGCTGCATAATTGAAATTAATTTATTAACTTCGTAATTGACAATCAGAGTATAAAATTGACATTTTCAATTATGCCAACATTTGACAAAATTACTGAAATTTACTGTATTGTGGACGATCTCCGGAAGGAGTTTGTTCGAAAATTCAAGAAATTCCGAATGCTGCCCGAAGATGGCAAAAAGCACCGCAATCGTTTCGACATGAACTATACATCTTCTTTTTTGTATAATTCTTTTGACCTGCTTATCCGAAACTCAAGTTAATAACTCTTTCCTTGCCAATGTAGCTAAATGAAAATCCCGTTATATAGGCGGTTTCATTTGGCGATACGGCCAAAATAGTCCGATTGTATAAGAAAACAATCGGATTTCTCGCCTATTCATTTCTTCGACAGATAGATCAGTTGGACGATCGAGCTGATAATCGCTATTCCGATAATGACCCAACCGTTAGTTACGGCGGAGGGTTTGTATTTATGTACTTTTTTCCCGCGCGGAGTGGTTTGTTTGCTGC
The DNA here is from genome assembly GCA_009778655.1 of Candidatus Azobacteroides sp. Lineage (GTDB taxonomy): Bacteria > Bacteroidota > Bacteroidia > Bacteroidales > Azobacteroidaceae > Azobacteroides. Next base: position 24,641 of record WRFZ01000158.1, on the reverse strand, counting down.
TAATCAGAATTGGACCTAAGATGAAAGCAAGTAATCCGCCCAAAACGGCGGTGATGTAGCCGAAAACAATCAGTACGGTTCCGGATTGATAAGTAACAGACTCGTCTTCATCGTATGCTCTTGCGGAATCGTATGCTCTTTCCCGTTTGTAATCGCTTCCGCCGATGTACGTATCGGCGGAAGCGGTCATGTTTTGTATCTGATTCCAAGGCAAGGGTATGTTACCGGCCAACAGTACCCGGTCGCCGAAACGGATGTATATATCGCGGTTTTTGATCAATACCCCGTTAATGAGCGTCCCGTTGCTGCTCATGTCGCGGTAGAGGTATCTGTCGCCTTCCCGGGTGATGCTTGCATGGAACCGACTCACGCGTTCGTGGTTGATAATGATGTCGCAAGAGTCGTCTCTGCCTATTGTTATACTTTTCATATTATAATACAGTTTTTTTTATTTACCTGTTTTCGCCATTGATTAATCCCTCCACTTTTCTGTGCTGCCGTTCTTCATCTTCGGCCGATTTCAAAAATACTCTGCCATAATCTTCTGCTGATCGCAAGGATGAATTTCCGGTGATTTGTTCAAGCGTAACGCTCAACAGCAGCTCTCTTGTATCGCCCAAATCATACCATATCCCGACGTTATTTTCGTTAACCGGAATGTCCGGTACGATTCCCGTTTCGGGAACGGCTTTATGTTCCCGGTTGTAATAATAAAATGTAATGGGTTGCAATTGCCATTCGTAGCGATCGTCTTTGAGCGTATAGGAACCCACATTTTTACCGGTGGAAACGGAACCGACGGTAACTACGCTTATGCAGGGAGCAAGCGAGTTAATGAGCGATTCGCTTGCCGAGGCCGTTCGTCCGGTAATAATGAAATACGCTTTTCTCAGTCCGACATTGTTTTCACCGATTACGTTTTTTGCCGGGAAATACCGAATTTCTTCTTCGTTTCCCGTTTCTCTCAGCAGTTTGGCCGCCAATTTCTTGTTGTAAGAAAAATAGCCCGATATTTCGCCCAAATATTCATCGGGCAGGATAAGACTGCACATGATCTCGCAGATCGAAAGATATCCGCCGGGGTTATAGCGCAAGTCAATAATCAAATCCGTAATGCCTTGATCTTTAAAGTTGCCGAAGATATTTTTAAGTTCGGTACGGTAAGGATACAAGAGCCCGTCCATTCCGTCTTGAAAAGAGTTATAGACGAGGTATCCGATTTTTCTATTTTGCAGATAATAAATCGTATCGAGTGAGACGGCATCGGTGTAATCTTTTTCGTCGGCCAATAAGACCGATTTCTTTTTCGGTCGGAAAACGGTTCCGTCAATCGTTCCGATTTCTATTTCCGTTCGGTTATCGTTTGAGGCTGTAATTTTGAACCAGTCGCCCCGTCGCAATCCGGCCGCTTCTGCCGGCGAATGAGGCGCAACGAGCGCCGTGCGATAGACTTTTCCTCCGGACGGCAAGAAGAAGTCCGCTGTTTCCACGCCGAAGCGGTCGTACAGCGAACTGCTTCTGTAATCGGCATTACGTTCGATCCACGAAAAACGGTCTCCTTTATATTTCAGTTTGGCAAAAAAATCGGTAGGCCCGTCCGTAAATTGCAGGGAAATCGAATCGGGCATATACTCTTCCCAAAGATAATTCTCTTCCATTTGAGCGTATGTCCACCGATTTTGGATGATGCTTTGCCGATCATATTCCGTCGTGTCGTTTACCGTGTTGGTTGTATTACCGTCATCAATAAACGAATCCTCCGCACTCTTATAGCAACCGCACAGGAAGCACAGAGCAAAAAGGCATAGAAGATATGGATACGATGTATTCATTTTTATTTATCGTAATAAATCCAATCGTTTGGAAGAAACTTTAGCCGGTTCCGCTTTCATTTGACCGACATTAAATACCTGCTTACCGACGCTTTCAAACAAACCGTCGCCGGCGCTTCGGGTCGGCATAACGGAAGCATTCCCGGTATCAATATTAACCGTTATTATTTGATGATTTCCGGCCTCGGCTTTAAGAGAAAATTGACCGGATTTCAAGACGGCATCATTGGCATCAAAAGATCCCCAAGTGACGGTTAAATTTGTCGGGAGAATAAAACAACAAATGTACGTTCCGGTGTATTGCGTATTAACGTCAATATCAAAGGCCCAAGCATATTGCGTTGAAGTGAAAATGTTGGAAGTTCCGTCATTTACCGCATAATATCGGCTATCGCTGTTTCCGTAGCAGACAATATCTTTTGCATTTGTCGAGTAGGAATAATTAAAAACAATCGTATAAAAACACCCTACCGTCGGCATCTCAATATTGAGGGTCTGCGATTTATCAAGCGTAAGACTTGTTTTGCTGACGCCTAAAACGGGACTCCAATTGGAGTTATAGTTGGCATCCAATTTGAGCGTATTCAGCGATTCTTTGGTTTCCGATTCCCAATCCGGCTTGAGTCCTTCGGTTGCAATACAAGCCCAAGCTACGACCGTATATTTACCCGGAGTAAGTCCGGTTGTAAACGAAGTTTTCTCAAAGAAGTTAGTCAGCGTCTTTGCCGTTTCATACGCCAATGCGCCGGTTTCGTCATATACCATGAAAGTAAGCTGAACCGGGTCTTTGCTGTCTTTCGTATAATAATCTTCATTATTTCCTCCTCTCATTCCATTGACCATGGTGGTAAGGTCAACACTTGCCGTCAATTGGTATTGAGTATCCACGTGATGATCGCTTCCGCATGAGATAAAGAGAAGCACGCTTGCTGTAATAGCAAAAATTTTTTTCATTTTTCAATTTTTTAACGTTATACAATAATTAAAACATCCAGCCTACGGATAAGGCAATTACACTGTTTTTCCAAGCAAGATTGTCGGCCATGTTCGAGAGACCGAGCGAGTACCTTGCTCCGAAGGTCAAACCCGACTTCATTTCAAATCCGGCTCCGATGCCTAAACCGACGTCGAATCCGTTTTTTAAGTCGGAAAGTAGAATTTGGGCGCCGTTTATCACGCTTGCATCGGGAGATACTCCAAGCAGATAGCTGAAAAACGGCCCGGCTTCAATGTTCACGTCTTTTGTCACATAGAATTTAAGCATAATAGGTAACGAAAGATAGTCGAAGTTGTAGGAATTTCCATCGAAACTAAATCCTTGACGCGAGTAGAGCAATTCGGGCTGAAGGGCAAATATTCCCGTTCCGGCCGGACTGCCTTCATTCCGGTGGCCGAAATGAAAATTGCCGACTACTCCGGCATGAAAATCGGCCTTCATACTCGGAGAGAAATCAATGCCTTCTGCTCCGTTACTTATGGTAGCGAGGTTAAGTCCCGCTTTTAAGCCGAATTTAAATGTAAATGACTTTGATTCGCTTGTTTTCCCTTGAGCATACAGGGACAAAGTCAGAACAGAGAGGCAGATTGCGAGGATTAAAAATCTTTTTTTGTTCATCTTCTTCAATTTTAATATTATTAATTAAGAAACAGTTATCAAAAAGTAGGCGGCGGCGGAAGAGGCGTTTCTATCGTTACTCTTACGTTTGCCGTAACCGCTGGCGTATTCGGCGATTTAGCGGAGATGTACAGCATTCTTGATCCGGATTCTTTCGGAGCCGGGAAAGTAAATTGTACGGTCTCGGTTTCTTCTCCGTTCAGATTGGAAAGAATTTGCATTTGTTGATCAATCGTGACGACCACATTGTTTGCCGGAACGTCGGAGAGGTTCTTCACTTGAACTTTTACCGAATAGACGTTTTGCCCGATCGGGAGCGTTATTTTGCTTGTCGGAACATAGATGCTTAATGCCGGCACATTCTTTATATATATCGTCTTTTTACTTTCACCGATTTGCAATCCTTCTTCGTATGCCGTAATGGAAAGGTCTTTTCTTTCCATTTCATCATCCGTTGTTTTGTCAAATGAAAGAGGGACAGACGCCATACCTCCTTCCGGCAATGCGGTCGCTTGGAACGTTTTTCCATTCACCTTAATATCAATTTGGTCTGATTTTTGGGGTGAAGTATTCCGGATGTTCAGATTTACAACGGCGGGATTTCCGAATACGGAAGTAAGCGTATCGGACGGAAACGAAAACGTCAATACGGGGGCGTCATAGACAATTAACATTCCGTATTTTGAGTTGTTGACTTTTACGACAGCCGCGGAAGGGGTCAACCATCGGATGTCTTCGGGTGCCGGCGCGGTTCCGTTAATCATTATCGGAAGTTCCTGCCGGGAATCGGATTCGGACGGAGCGGATATGAATTTTGTTTCCTTATTGTTTTTACCGATGAAGGATAAAGCCCGACATTTCGCGTCAAAAGTCAATATACCTTCTTTGCAGGCGAGCGTCGGCTTAAAATAATCGTCGGCTGCTTCCGGAGGAGTGATTTGAGGCAGGGTTTCCTTTTGTTCTTGTCCGCTCCTGTTGACGAACAAAGCTCCTTTGCTGTGCAGAACAAGCGCTTTTCCTTCATAAAATCCCATCGCCCAATAAATATCTTTTTTTAAGTCGGAAAGGTGAAAGACCGCTTTTCCGTTCGTATCCATATAGTACCAGCAATAACACTGTCGGCTGTCGAGTACGGCCGCCGCCAATCCTTCGCTGAAAGGCTGTGCGACATCATATTTACAATCAATGGCTTGCGCCCCGTCTTTATTGATATATCCCCATTTTCTGTTTTTGTTTACGAGCAACAGTCCGTCGCTGAAAGCAGCGAATCGGCTGTCTATTCGCAACTTTTCGCGTATGGGCGTAAGTTTTCCCGTTTGATCAACAACAGCAACGAGTGTCCCGTCTTTCGAAGCCAACACGCCCCTGCCTTCGCTGAACGGATAGGCTGCATCGTATTCCGGGGCGAGTATTTTTGTTCCCCCGTCGGACACATAACCCCATTTGCCGTTCTTTGCGACGGTCGCTATACCTTCGCTGTAATTGGAAATAGCATCATATTCCGGCTTGAGGGCCCAACCGATATTTTGGGCGCCGACCGAAAGGCAACACCCGATAGCGCAAATGACCGTAATACATCTATTCTTTATCATACAGTTCTTTTGCATGCTTTGCCAAAATTCCCCAAGCATATCCTTGAACTCCCACTCCGGGTAACATGGAGTTGTGAACGCCTATTAATTGTCCTTTGTCGTTGAATATCGGCGATCCGCTCGACCCGGCAAACGATACGGCATTGTGACCGAACTTGTAAGCATCCGGCAATTGGCTGACCGCTCCGGCTTGACTGGTGAGTTTCACTTCAATGGTATTGGTCGTTCCGCCGGATGTCAGGAAAAACATATTGGGACCTAACGGATACCCTATCAAGTAAATGGGTTGCCCGACGACTATTTTCTTGCCGTCGAGGAAAGCCTTGCTCAAATTAATCGGAGTGAAATCCGGAGGTAATTGTTTCAGATTTTTGACGCGCAACAATCCGATATCTTTGTCTTCATTATCCGTCGTGCGACTCAGTACGGAACATTCTTCAAAGTCCGAAACTCGCGAGATGGACGTTTTATTGTAAACGATTCCGATGTAAACGGTTTCGCCTTCAATGCTGTTAACCGGAGCGTTATTGATACGCAGTTTTACAAGACTCTTGTTTTTCAACATATCTTCCCAAGGAATTGTAATGTGACGGTTCGTAACCAATGTACCGCTCTTATCAACCAGAAAGGCGGTACCGCTGCTTGCTTTCGTAAAATTGGCGGCATCTTCGCTTCCTTTCGGCGCATAGTTTTGCCGGTAGTTTCCGTCGTTATCAACATCCAATACGAATTGATCGCCGTTCGACATGTTGGCAACGATGCGATATTCGTGATAGATACATACGATGGAATTGGAATAGGTATTATACGTTTTTTCCAATGACCATTTGGGTTCAAACCATCCGAATTGAATACCCGCAATTCCCAATCCGATCAACAGGAGGACAATTGCCGTGGCGATATACGTTCGGGACGCCGATGAAGCCGGTTTTACGATATTCCAATCCAACGAAGCGGCGTTGGCAAACGAAACCTTGTCTTTGCGCTTGATGCGCGTATCCTGTCCCGATTGGATGCGAGCGCCGTTTACGAATGTTCCGTTGGAGCTGTGGTCGTTAATAAAAATTTTACCTTTCGGATCAATTTTTAAGGTGGCATGATAGCGGCTGACTCGTCCCGAAGGATCGTTCACTTGAATCCGGTTTCTGAGTCCGCTCCCGATGCTATATACTCGCCATTGCGGAAGCGGAAGTGAAACGATAGGAATTTTAGACCAATCCAAATCGGCCGTTCCGGCAAACGTAATTTTGTCGTCCCGATTTACGCTGACTTCTGTTTCCGGTTGTATTCGCTGTCCTCTGACTGTCGTACCATTCGTACTTCCTTTGTCGGTTATAAATACGGAGCCGTCGTCTCCGAGCAGAATCTCCGCATGATAGTTACTGATACGTGGATCGTTTATCACAATCCGGTTGCCGGAACTTTTTCCGATACTGATGAGTTGCATATTTTTTTACTTTAAGGGGTGATTTTTTCTTGTTCTTTTTCTTTCGGGAGTTCTACTTTTACCTGTTTTTTCGGACATAAATAAGTATATATATTTAAGCCGATTGAAACAAGTAACAGTAAAGCCAGAATGATAATAATAAGTTTACTTTTCTTATTCATTGCCGGTTTTTGCAGCGTATTTATTACATCTATGAGTGCAAGAGTCAGATTGTCATGCTCTCCGCCAGCTTTAATTCCGATCGTATCTATTTCGGCAGTTATGTATTTAACGGTTTCTTCCGCCGTTTTTTTGGAAGCCGCCATTTTGAGAAGTTCCCGTTCTTCAACCGCTCCGGAGATTCCGTCGGTACAGAGCATGAAACGGTCGCCTTTCAAGTAAGGTAAATTGCCGGTGATTTCCGGTTCTACGGTCGGTTTCATGCCCAATGCACGGCTGATTAAATTGGAGTCGTCCGACAAACGCGCTTGTTCTTCGGTAAGCGTTCCCTGCTTGACCAATTCAAAAACTACCGAATGGTCAAACGTGCGAAACACTTTACGTTTTCCTCTCAGCTGGTATATCCGACTGTCGCCTACATGCGCCGCCGTAGCTTTTTCTTTGCCTATGAGGAGTGCGGCAACCGTGGTTCCCATTCCGCGCAATTCTTCTTTCGATTGTCCGAGCCGAAAAACAGTTGCGTTTGCTTTTTGCAAAGCGTTCGTCAGCAGTATTTCGGGGTCAGTCTCAAGCGACCGGGAAACTTCTTCGAGAATGACTCTCACGGCTTCTCTTGAAGCGATACTTCCGCCTCTCATGCCTCCCATTCCGTCGCATACGACAAACAACCGGCTGCCGTCTCCGGTTTCGCAATGTCCGTAGAAATCTTGGTTTTCACTCCGCCCGCCTGTCAGCGATTCAAAATGCCAGGATAGTCTGTTTTGTTGTGGCGTTTCGTCTGCCTGCATATTTTTATTTTTTAACGACGTAATCTATAAACTCCTTTATTTTCACCATATTGGGATATTTCAGTTCGTCCTCTCGATAAGGTGTCTTGTACAGTTCGGAAATTTGCTTTTGCGCCGTTTTGAAATATTTCTCCGCTTCTTTTGGACTTCCGTCCGTATAATAGTAGAGTCCGAGTCCGTAATTGGCTAAATAATTTTCCGAATCATATTGCAGAGCCTTTTGCAAATAGTTTTGCGAAAGCGCGTCGTCGCCTTCAATGCCCAACGTTTCTTGGATTTGTTTGTTACCGGGTAACCGTCGGGTATCAAAGTGAAGGACTCCCACCTGTGCTAAGGCATAGGGATAGTTCTTCTCCGCCGCTTGGCGAATCCATTCATATCCTTGCTTATCGCGATGCTCGAGCAGCAACCGGCCGAGTAAGCTTTGCGCTTTGACATAGCCCGCTTGGGCGGAACGAGTGAGGTATTCCATTGCCTGTTGCGGAGCTTCGTTGCTCAGCGTTACATATAATTCGTAGAGCGCCGGAGGATAGTTCTTTTCCGCCGCTTTCCGATAATTCTCAACGGCTAAGTTCTCGGATTGCACTACTCCGTTGCCGTACCTGTACATATTGCCTGTCACGTAAAGCCATTCCGGATTTCCTTCTTCAGCTTCTTTTTCGATTATCGGTCGGGAGCTGTCGAAATAACTTGCGGCTTGGGTTTTATCTGCCTCAATACCTCCGATTCCGTTTTGATAGACAAGCCCCAACCGATAGCCGGCCGGTTGAAAGCCCGCTTGGAAAGCATGGCTAACTAATGCAAATCCTTTCTTGAAATCCTTAGGCACGCCTAATCCTTCGTAATACATTTCTCCCAGATAGTAGGAAGCATCCGCTAAACCCAATCCTTCCACTTTACGGAATAAAAAATCAGCCTTATCGTAGTCCGAACGATTGTAAGCCTCCAAGCCTTGCGAAAATAATTCCAACGATTCTATCTTCTTTGCTATACTGTCTTCTTTATAAATATCATACGCTTTGCGATAGGCATCCAAAGCTTCGGGATAATGAATGAGCGCCAATTCCCCCGATGCTTGCGACAAGGCTTCCCGATAATGTTGCATTCCTCCCGATTCGCTTTTCCCAGGTAACTTTAAAAAGGCGACTATCGCGATAGCGGCAATAACAACGGCGGCGGCTGTCGCATAAAGCCATTTGCCGACGGCCGGTCGGGAATTGCCGGTCAAGGCTTTTTCGATAGCGACAATAAACTCATAGGTGGATTGATAACGTTTTTCTATTTTTTTGGCCGTTGCCTTCCGGATAATATTGCGTAGGTCTTTGTCGGGGATAATATCCAATGGAATCGGTTTCTCTTTGTGCCCCATCGTTATTTCATACGTTGTTCCGGTAAAGGGGAGTTTTCCGGTAAGCAATTCATACAATACGATTCCCGTTGAATAAATGTCCGAGGTCTGTTTAACAACATCCTGCAAACCGGCAAGCTGTTCCGGCGAAGCATATTCATACTTTCCGATAAATTGACCGATCTTGGTTGTCTTGGCTCCCGTAACGTTCATATCTTTCACGACTCCCAAGTCAATGATTTTTATCCGGCCGTCTTTGCAAATCATAATGTTGGACGGGTCTATATCGCGATGTACCAAATTTCGACTGTGCAGCGCCGATAAGCCGGATAAAACATTCTTGATAATGTTTAAGGCTTCCGGTTTGGACAATTTCCCGTTTCTTGCCAATTGTTTATCCAGCGTTTCTCCGTCTAAATACTCGCTGATAACGTAGTCTCTGGATTTGCCGCTGCCGTCTTTCAGAGATACGGAGCCGCGCATCAGAATGACATTATCATGATTAATCCGAATGTCGGCTTCTCTAAGCGCCCGCTTGACGCCTTCTTCCGTCAAGTCTCTGTAAAGCGCTTTTATGGCGACCTCTTCGACTCTTCCGGTATCTGTATGAATCAGTCGTCCTTTGTAAACGACACCCATACCTCCTTTCCCCAATTCGCCGGTTTCCGGATCAAACTCGTAGAACTGTCTTTCAAGTTTATCCGTTTCACTCTGTAGTCGAATGATTGCCATTATACCTTAATATATTCCTTTATGATAAGCCCACTTGATTTCTTTCATCAAAACCGCGTACTTTTCGGGTCGGGAGAAAACCGTTCCGCGCCGCCGTACGAAAAATTATCGCCGCCGTAATCATACTTGAGTTTGAAGCTATCCGCACTTTTCATTCCGTGCTTGTTAGCGTCAAACAACAGCAGGAGCAACTCGTAGTTACCGATTTTAATTTTGTCGTTATTGTTGCACGAGATAGCGGTTTGCGGCGGTATGAGTTTTTTATTCAAGTAAGTGCCGTTTGTTGCGTTAAGCCCCGTGATCCATACGTTAAGTTGGAAATTTTCTTCTTCGTTGATTTGAATAATCAAGGTCGCGTGTTTTTCGCTTACTTTTTCTTCATTCAGCAAGATGGAACAATCGCTTGCCGATCCGATCGTATTTTCACCCAACCGGAGCGGCCAAAATTCGCCTTCCGGCGTGCGCGATACCGAAATTAAAAATCCGACGAGCGGCTTGTTCTTCACCGATTCTTGTTGTACTTCCCAATAAGGATTATCATTTCCGGCAACTGTTCCCGGAGTCCTTTTTCTGCCGTCGGTTCGTTCGTACACGGGAACTCCTGTCGGCTGATTGTAAACTGTCTTTTTTTCATTATCACTGTTCGAGCCGGTGATAACAGTTCGTGCATTTCCCATAATTTACCGTAATTAATTATAGTTTATAAATCTGTTGTTTATTAAAGATCGCAGGAAACCCGCAACAGCTTCATTCTTTTTGCATGCAGGTTTCATAATAGAACAATTACGAGGCAAAAGTATAGAATGGAGGAATGCTTGTCAATCACCCAAAAGAGTGAAAATGACATTCGAAATTCGATTTTCAGGGGGATTCCGCGTCGAGTGCGGGGGGATTGGATACGGCTGCGGTTATGCCGGTTTTTCAGAAATTAATTTCCAAAGAAGCGTTTTTATCACTCGTTGTCCAATTCGGACCGTTTTGAAGTAATCGGATCGCTTCCCGGTCGGCCGCTTGACCCAATGATTGCAGGACGGATATATTGGCCGGACGTCCGTTTTCGTTCACGCTGAACGAAAGGACTACTTTGCCGTGTTGTTCTTCGCCGGCATTGTTCGTTAAAGGTTTAAGGTTTTTCTTGATGTAGTCGTTATACGCTTGATCTCCCACGGCCGGCTTGGGCGATTGATTGTTTGTTACTTTTGAATTTGTTTCGACGGAGGGGTTATATTCGGAAAGGATTCTTTGAATTTCACTGTTTGTAAGGGAATATTCGTTTGAATTATCTTCTTGGTTCAAAGCGATTCTTTGATCTTCTTCGGTTTCTCCTCTTATCTCTTGTTGATTTTCTTGCCGGATTTTCAATTTTTCTATCGTTGCAAGTAAATCTTCTTGAATATTTTCCGCTTCCGCTTTATCATCATCGTGAACAATAACCTTATCAATAACAATAGCATCGCTATTCGCTGTCGCAGCGGATGTCGTTTGTTCCGTTTTTGCCGTAGCTAAGCTGTCAATCATAGGATTACGTGCCTGCATGTTGTCTGTATCGGTTTCGGCATACGTTGATTTTTCCGGAAGCAAATTGATTTTATTATCGTTGCCGTAAAAGAAAAAAATGCTCGCGCCAATGATTAATAGCGCGCAAGCGGCAATACCCCAAGCTTGCAGCCGGTAATATTTTTTTCTCGTCCGTTTCTTGACCTCGTTCGTAAGTTTTTTCAAGTGATAAGTCGGACGATCGCCTTCCGAGTCATATCCGTCAATTGCGTCTTGCAAAAAAGGATCACGCATCGCGTCGTATTCCAATTGATGCGCTTCTTTTCCGTAACGGTCGCCTTTTATGTAATCCGATAAGCTCATTAATTATTCGTTTACGGTGTCCATACAAATCTTTAAATTCTGTTTCGCATTCTGAATGGAGGTCTTAACATTCTTCAATGCGTAGCCTGTTTTATCTGCAATTTCGGCATACGATAATTCATCCTTGAAAAAACAGACGAGACTCAACCGTTGTCGTTCGGGCAACTTATTCAAACAATTCGCCAACTTGGCCGGCTGTTCGCTCGGGTCTTTTTCCAACAGATACGTAATATCGTCAAATTCCGTAGCGTTATCATTGAAATCTACCGAAATAAAGCGCGCTTCCTTTCGCTGAATTTGCAAGCAATGATTTTTAATCACCCCGTAAATCCACGGTCGAAATTCATTAATTTCAAAATCGGAAATATTGTAAAACAAATCTTCGAAAAGTTGTATCACCGCCTCCCGCGCTTTGTCGGCATCTTTCAAATATTTCAAACAAACGCCGTAGAGGAGAGGAAGATAACGAATAAATAATTCCTCTATATAGGTAGTTTTATCGGACTTTTTATGCAAATTCAACAATTCTTCATCCGACAGAAGCGATAGGGCATTATTTCTAAACAAAATATATTTTTTTTACAAAAGTATAAAAAAAATAGAAATGCACTATCGTTTTCAATGAAAATTTAAATTTTTATTTATTTTATTTTTTATTCTATGCGGATTTGGGTATGAATTTCGATTTTTTGATCATAAATAGAGTGTTTCAACTGTTTTCTCATCGGGTTATTCGAACTCATAATTCATAATTCATAATTTGGAGGTGTTTCACAAAGCATGCTTTTTATACAAATCTAAAATTGATATAAAGGAAAACGAAATTAAAAGCTTTAAAATGGTTTAAAAGTTTTTCAGAGAAATAACACATTTTCGCGAAAGTTATTATGATACAGTACTTTAAGAAATAATTATTTCCATCTATTCCAACTGTATGTATCTTTCTCACTAAACGGTTATCATCTTTAAAAGCAGTAATAAAACTATCATAGTCATCCAGAGCAATACTTCCGTAAATCCAACAGTTTTTTCTTCAGTTTCATTGCCGTTTGCAAATCACGCTTACCCCAAATAAAACAGACTATTTCTCCGCTTACCCTGTCATAAGCATAAATTAACCCTATCTTGTTTGATTTATATGCGATGTAAGTCCAAAGCTCATCCTCTTCCAAACAGAGATAATAACTTTGTTTAGGCGTAATTACATGCTTTGACTTCGACAAAAACGATAACACTTTATCCGTACTTATTTCTTCTATTTATGCAATATCGCAAATACCAACTCTCCGGACGAGTTTTTTTTCGATACGTTTATATAGCTTAGAATGGCAACCTTTATAGGTTAAGGCATGATCGCTGATAAACCAATCCTTGCATAAATAATTTTGCTTTTTATTGTATTTCCTGCTGTTTTTCTTTATTTTTGTGCTTTGGCAATCGGGGCAATGGAGGGTTATTGTTATTTTCACATACAAAAATACTGCTTTTTCTCTGATTGCCAATTTCTTATCACAGCATACTTTTTACAACACTACCTTGCGCGCGAAGTAATAGTGAAAATATTGTAATCGGATTATTCTCATCCTGCGGAATTGGTGAGTAAGGCAATCTAACCTTATTCTTCATTGCAACACCCATATTGGCAGCTTGATCGAACGTTTGAAAGAGGAACGGGTACGCAAAATCATTGAATTGCTTACCACGGGAATTGATAAACTCATAGGTCGTCTTTCGGATGATTATCAATATGTTTATGATTTGGGATTGATAAAAAATATAGGAAAAATCATGCCGTCCAATCCGATTTACGGAGAGGTCATTGCTCGTTCTTTATTACTCAATTATCAAGACGATTTACAATCATGTAATTATCCTTACCAAATGCCTTTTGAACCCAAAATTTGGCGCAACAAAAAAATTTTTAGCGAAGAAGTCGAACAAACATCATGCTGTATGGTATTCTTTTGGTTGTGAAGTAGATAGAATTTCTATTTTTGACCAACGACCGAATTTAAAGTTGAATGAAAAAATTTATATGACAAAAGAAACAGTAACGGTGGTTGAATTATGATTTACAAGCCGTTTGTTTTTAAATATAGGTTTCCAACAGTTTTCCTTCTTCTTTGAATGTCAAGATCGTTAGGCGATTTTCGGCCGGAACCAAAACCGTTTCCCCTTGCCGAATTTCGACGGAATAGTCGTTATTATCTATCAGTTGTACGGTTCCTTCCAAGCCGATGTAAACGGAAAAAGAATCCGGATGCGTCGTTTGAATCATATCGTCCTTTTTCCCTTCGATCAGATTCGTTGTAAAATACGGGCAAGAAACCAACGCTTGAATCGGTTGTTGACCGGGCGTATAGTTTAATTTATAATCGGGATATATCGTATAATCAATGGCGTCTTTTGCTAACTCTGTGTGCAGTTCGCGGGGATTTCCGTTTGCATCTTTCCGGTTATAATCATAAATACGGTAAGTGATGTCGGAAGTCTGTTGAATTTCGGCAATGAAACATCCGGCGCCGATGGCGTGAACACGACCGGCAGGCAGGAAAAACACATCGCCGGGTTTTACATCGTGCCGTTGCAAGTAATCCGTAAACGTATTATCTTTAATGCTTTGGAGATATTCTTCCGGCGTCATCGAGCGTGCGAAACCGGAATATAAAAAAGCATCCGGGGTTGCACGAATTACGTACCACATTTCGGTTTTTCCGAATGAATTGTGTCTTTTTTTCGCTAACGAGTCGTTGGGATGTACTTGAACAGAAAGTGAATCATGAGCATCTATGAATTTGATTAACAAGGGAAAGGTGGTTCCGAATCGTTCGATAGCTTTTTTCCCCGATAGTTTTTCCCGATAAGTTTCTATAAGTTCTTCAAGCGATTTGCCTTTCAGTTCACCGTTTGCGACAATCGAAACATTGTTTTTAACATGCGAAAGTTCCCAACTTTCACCGATACCGCTTCGTTGCGGATGTAAGTTTTTGAAGTGGCAGATTTCATCGCCTCCCCAGATAATTTCTTTCAGTATCGGTTCAAATTTCAGAGGATAGAGCATTAGAATTATGAATTATGAATTATGAATTATGAATTATAAATTATAAATTATCGGGGAGTTTTTTTAGTACGATAGCGGTTCGTGCTGGCAGATACAGTTTAAGCCATTCTTTTTTCTCTGTTGCATAGAGTGCATCGTAAATGGTCAGATGTTCGACGGAATCGTCAATTAATCCGAAACCTCCGAAAGCCGTACTATCTGTATCCAAAATAATCCGATATTTTCCCGGCGGAACCAAAAATCCGTAACCGGTAAATGAAGTAACCGGATGAAAATTGAATACAAAAATTAAATCTTTCCTGCGGAAAGCGAGTATTTTATCTTGGTCGTTATCCCACACTTTATAAATGTCGGAAGCTTGAAAATCTTTTGTTTCGCCGATTAAATGAATCATTGCTTTATCGAAATCGCCGAGAAAACGGTATTTCAAATCCGGATTATCAACCAAATGCCATTGCCGGCGTGCATATTTGTAAGACCACCCGTTGCCGGCGCGAGGAAAATCAATCCATTCGGGATGTCCGAATTCGTTGCCCATAAAATTAAGGTATGCCCCGTTAATCGTAGAAGCCGTGACAAGGCGAATCATCTTATGCAAGGCAATTCCGCGATCAACCGTCATATTGGAGTCGTTTACCATCATGTGCCAATACATTTCGGAATCAATTAAACGGAAAATAATGGTTTTGTCGCCGACCAAAGCTTGATCGTGACTTTCGGCGTATGAAACGGTTTTTTCGTCGGCTCTACGATTGGTTGTTTCCCACCAGATTCCTTGAACCGACCAATCTTGGTCTTTTTTTTCTTTAATGATTTTAATCCAATAATCGGGAATATTCATCGCCATTCGGTAATCAAAACCGTAACCGCCGGCTGCTATCGAAGCGGCTAATCCCGGCATTCCGCTGACTTCTTCCGCAATGGTGATTGCATGTTGATTCACTTCATGAATCAATTGATTCGCCAAGACTAAATAGCGAATAGCGTCGCCGTCTTGATTTCCGTTGTAATAATCTCCATAATTGGAAAACGATTCACCCAAACCGTGACTGTAATACAACATGGACGTTACGCCGTCGAATCGAAATCCGTCGAATCGGTATTCTTCCAACCAGAATTTGCAATTGGATAAGAGAAAATGCAGAACTTCATTTTTTCCGTAATCGAAACAAAGCGAATCCCACGCCGGATGTTCTCTCCGGCCGCCGTCGTGGAAATATTGATTGTATGTCCCGTCGAATCGGCCCAATCCTTCGATTTCATTCTTAACGGCATGAGAATGTACAATATCCATGATGACGGCTATTCCCATGGCGTGAGCGGTATCAATCAATTCCTTCAAATCGTCGGGCGTCCCGAAACGGGATGAAGCCGCAAAGAAACTCGATACATGATAACCGAACGAACCGTAATACGGATGCTCTTGAATAGCCATTACTTGGATAGCGTTGTATCCGTCTTTTTTAACACGCGGCAAAATGGTGCGAGTAAATTCCTTGTAGCTTCCCACTCTTTCTTCATTGGTCGCCATTCCTATATGACATTCGTAAATCAACAGCGGGGAGACATTCGGGACAAACGACCGGATTTGAAATTGATAGGGATTTTCTGGCGCCCATACTTGCGCGCTGAAGATATTCGTTTGTTCGTCTTGTACCACGCGGCGCACCCACGCCGGAATGCGTTCGCCTTCTCCTCCCGGCCAATGTACTTTCAATTTGTATAAATCTTGGTGGTGCAGCGCTTGAGAGGGGAGGCTAATTTCAAAAACGCCGTTCTCGATACGTGTGAGTCGGTAATCTTCCCGTTCTTTCCACTGATTGAAATCGCCGACGAGATAAATAGCGTCAGCTCCCGGCGCCCATTCTCTGAAAACCCAACCATCCGCGGTCGGATGCAATCCAAAGTAGAGATACCCCGACGCAAACTCGCTCAAACCGGTTTTTCCGTTTTGCGTCAATTCATTTTCTTTGTTTAGAAAATACCGGTAACGTCCCTCAATGGCTTCCCGATAAGGTTCGAGCCAAGGGTCGTTTTGTATTAATTGAAGCGGATCCATATCATTCAAAATAATTAAAGTTCACCAATGTACGATTTCAATTTTGATATTGTTTTTCAGCCCACGCAACAATCATTTTTGCTTGGTCCAAACTATCTTGTACAATTTTGTAACGAGCATTACCATCGTATCCCATTACTTTGTGTAATGATTCATAAGCCCATAAAAGAGGACGTGTCATTTTGCTGTCTTTTTGAGAAATAGCTGCTTGATAGTCTTTAAAATCGGGACGTTGTCCTTTTTTAAGATTTGCACGTACCGGCAATACTGCATCCAAAGCAACAAGTACGCCGTTCCAAGCCGTATTTCCCGCCCTCTTTACGTATTTGCTGTCGTTGTAATAATCGCCGTCTTTTTCGGCTTTTTCCGAAAGTATTTGCCTCGCATTCTGTAAATAACGTTTAGCTTCACGAATAGGATGTCGTAATTCTGCCATATTTTATTTGTCAAATCGCTTTTCTGTTTATGCAACAAATTTACAACTTATTTTTTAAACAAAAAAATCCGCAATCCCGGTTCGATATCCGTATTCCCATTGATTCCATATCTGAATGTTTAAGAAAACAAAACAAATTAATTGCGGAAAATTCATTGAAAATCAGATTTAATAACGTATCTTTGCCCCCGTTTTTTAATGACAACATAATGTCTAACTATTAATTAAAATTCTATTAACAAAAATGAATGAAGAACTGAAAAAAGAAGAAACGGTCCATCCGGAAGACGTGCAAGAACCGGCGCTGCCGGGTGTTGTTCCCGTTGAAGAAACACCGGTCGCAGAAGCTCTCTCTGTTGAAGAATCGGTCGCAAAAATTCCAATTGTAGAAGAACCGATCGCGGAAATCTCTGTTCCGGAGGAACCGGTCGCAGAAAAATTAATCCCGGAAGCTCCGGTTGAAGAAAAACCGGTTGCAGTCGCAGAAGAAAAGCCGGCGGCTAAGCCAAAAAGGGCAAACATCCTCGAAAACTTTGACTGGGATACTTATGAAAAAGGCGATACTTACACCGAAGTAAGTAAAGAAAAACTGATTGAAACGTATGACCAATCATTAAGTAAAATTAATGATCGCGAAGTGGTAATCGGCACCGTACAATCCATGAATAAAAGAGAAGTGGTGATTAACATCGGTTACAAATCCGACGGTGTGGTTTCTATGACGGAATTTCGTTACAATCCCGACTTGAAAGTAGGAGATGAAGTAGAAGTCTTTATTGAAAGTCAAGAAGATAAAAAAGGACAATTAATCCTTTCTCATAAAAAAGCGCGCGCTGCCCGTTCTTGGGATAGAGTAAACGCAGCGCTTGAAAACGATGAAATTGTGAAAGGTTACGTAAAATGCCGTACCAAAGGCGGCATGATCGTTGATATATTCGGTATCGAAGCTTTCTTGCCCGGTTCGCAAATTGATGTTAAGCCGATTCGCGATTACGACGTATTTGTGGACAAGACCATGGAATTTAAAGTGGTAAAAATCAACCATGAATTTAAAAATGTGGTGGTTTCGCACAAAGCGCTTATCGAAGCTGAACTGGAACAACAAAAGAAAGACATTATTGCCAAATTGGAAAAAGGTCAAGTATTGGAAGGCGTAGTTAAAAACATTACGACCTACGGCGTGTTTATTGACTTGGGCGGTGTGGACGGATTGATTCACATTACCGATTTAAGCTGGGGACGGGTGACTCATCCGGAAGAAGTCGTGAAGTTGGATGAAAAAATCAATGTGGTTATCCTTGACTTTGACGACGAAAAGAAACGAATTGCACTCGGCTTGAAACAGTTGACTCCGCATCCGTGGGATGCCTTGGATGCAAACTTGAAAGTAGGCGATATCGTAAAAGGAAAAGTAGTTGTAATGGCCGATTACGGAGCGTTTATCGAAATTGCTCCCGGCGTCGAAGGACTTATTCATGTTTCCGAAATGAGTTGGACGCAACATCTGCGAAGCGCTCAAGACTTTATGAAAGTGGGCGATGAAGTGGAAGCCGTTATCTTAACACTGGATCGGGACGAACGTAAAATGTCGTTGGGCGTCAAACAATTGAGACCGGATCCATGGGAAGATGTCGAATCAAAATATGCAGTCGGAAGCAGACATACCGCTAAGGTTCGCAATTTCACCAATTTCGGCGTATTTGTTGAAATCGAAGAAGGCGTTGAAGGTTTGATCCATATTTCCGACCTCTCTTGGACGAAGAAAATCAAACATCCGAGCGAATTTACTTCTATCGGTGCGGATATTGAAGTCCAAGTATTGGAAATTGACAAGGAAAATCGTCGCTTAAGCTTAGGACACAAGCAATTAGAAGAAAACCCGTGGGATGTATTCGAAACCTTGTTCACCGTAGGTTCTGTTCACGAAGGAACCATCATCGAAATGCTGGATAAAGGCGCCGTAATTTCACTTCCTTATGGTGTTGAAGGGTTTGCCACTCCCAAGCATTTGGTAAAAGAAGACGGTTCGCAAGCTCAACCGGACGAAAAATTGAATTTCAAAGTAATTGAATTTAATAAGGACTCCAAACGAATTATACTTTCTCACAGCCGTATTTTCGAAGATGAACAACGCGCGGAAGCAAAGAAAGAAAAAGAAACGGCTGTAACAGCTGCTGCTCCTGCCGAAAAGAAAACCCGAAAGGCTAAAAAAGAGAAAAAAGAAGAAGAGGTAATTCAACAACCCTCCATGGAAAAGACAACTTTAGGCGATATTTCCGGATTAGCCGAGTTAAAAGAAAAAATGGAAAACAGTAGTAATTAAAAAAGTTAATTATGAATTATGAATTATAAATTATGAATTATTTGAACAAACCTTTATTTAATTCATAATTTATAATTCATAATTCATAATTTCTTTTAATAGTTTTTTTTCATCACTTCGAAATAAGCTTGCGGATGGAGGCAAGCGGGGCATTTTTCCGGAGCGCTTACTCCCTTATGAACATATCCGCAATTGCGGCATTGCCATTCGATTTCTTCCGGTTTTTTAAATACCGTACCTCCTTCAACATTCGCTAACAATTTTCGGTAACGAATTTCATGTTGAACTTCCACTTTACTGATCTTCAGAAATGCATCTGCAATCAGTGGAAAACCTTCTTTTTCTGCTACTTTAGCAAATGAAGGATATAAAATATCCCATTCTTCCAACTCCCCTTCGGCGGCTGCCAAAAGATTTTGAGCGGTCGTTCCGATAATTCCTGCCGGATAGGTGGCTGTTATTTCAACCGGTCCGCCTTCCAAAAACTTGAAAAACCGTTCGGCATGTTCCTTTTCCTGTTCGGCCGTTTCAAGGAAAATAGCGGCTATTTGTTCATAACCTTCTTTCTTTGCTTTGCTTGCAAAAAAAGTGTACCGACTTCTTGCTTGACTTTCTCCGGCAAACGCCGCTAATAAATTCTGTTCGGTTTTTGTACCTTTAATACTTTTTTCTGCCATACTTTTTTTGTTTAATTGTTTATTTTTTCTGTCATATATTTTAGAGTTTCAGCAAAGATACTATAAATTTCGGAAAATGTGATAGTAATTCTGCCTGCCGGAGATTTATTTTCAATTTATTCAAACAAAAAATAGTACTTTTGCAGTCTGTATTTTTAGTATTCTAACATATAAACCAATGAAAAAAGTAGTAACTTTCGGAGAAATAATGCTTCGCTTAGCAACTCCGGACTATCAACGATTCACGCAATCGAGCCGACTGAACGCCACTTTCGGCGGCGGAGAGGCTAACGTTGCGGTTTCTTTAGCCAATTACGGGATTCCGGCGGATTTTGTCACCCGGTTACCGAAAAATGACATTGCCGAATGGTGTATTTCCGATTTAAGGAAATACAATGTCGGTACGCAACATATTGTTCGCGGAGGGGATCGGATGGGGATTTATTTTTTGGAAACCGGAGCTGTTGCCCGGGCATCTAAAGTTATTTATGATCGCGCTCATTCGGCAATCGCTCAAATTCAGCCCGGAACGATTGATTGGAAAAATGTATTTCAAGATGCGCAATGGTTTCATTGGACAGGAATTACACCGGCGCTTTCGCAAGGAGCCGCCGATGCTTGTTTGGAAGCTATCCGGATAGCTAACCAATTGGGAATAACTGTTTCCTGTGATTTGAATTATCGAAAAAATCTTTGGAAATACGGAAAAACCGCTTCGGAAATTATGCCGGCTTTGGTTGAAGGTTGTGACGTTATATTAGGTAACGAAGAAGATGCGGAAAAAGTATTCGGGATTCATCCCGAAGGATTTGATGTCGCTCAAACCGGCGGCGAAGTGAACGCGCTTGAGTTCGAATCGGTTTGCAAACAACTGATGAATAAATTTCCGAGAGCGAAGAAAGTAATCATCACCTTACGCGGTTCGATCAATGCGAATCATAACACATGGGGCGGATGCTTGTATTCCGGCGGAAAATTGCATCAATCCAAACGATACGATATTACGCATATTGTTGACCGTGTCGGCGGAGGCGATTCGTTCATGGGCGGTTTGATTTACGGTTTAATCACTTTTCCCGATGACGATCAACGGGCGTTGGATTTTGCCGTAGCGGCTTCCGCCTTGAAGCATACGATTTACGGCGATTTCAATTTGGTTACTATCGCCGAAGTGGAACAATTAATGAAAGGCGACGGCTCCGGCCGGGTCAGTCGGTAATGGGAATTTTTAACCGGACAACTTGCAATGTTAAAAAATAGCGTATCTTTGCTTTTAGATTTTAAATAAAAAAGAAATGAATACAGTATCGGGAGTTGTCTTTGAAAAGGACATGAATACAAAGAAAAGATATGTCAAGATAGATTTTGACCAATATGGTAAGGCGATGATACCGTTTCTTGAACAAATCGGAGTGATTGATCGGAACGATGATTTTTGGGAAGAATATGCAACCGCTATTACCGGCGAAGAACTCCGTCAGCGTATGTATCAAAGAATTGATACGTGGGAATGGAACGGGAAATAATCTTTTCTATTTGATTCGATACATTACTAATAATCATGCAGCCGCACAGTATTTTTAATATTAAATAATTCATTATGGCAAAATACAATAAATTACAAGTACTTGAAACAATGAGCGCTACCGGTATAGTTCCGGTGTTTTATCATTCCGACATCGAAACGGCAAAAAACGTAGTGAAAGCCTGTTATCTCGGAGGAATAAGAACTTTTGAATTTACGAATCGCGGTGAATTTGCTCACGAAGTATTCGGAGAATTGAACAAGTTTGCGGCAAAAGAATGTCCGGGATTAATTTTGGGCGCCGGTTCGGTTGTTGACGCTCCGACTGCCTCGCTATACATTCAATTGGGAGCGAACTTTATTGTCGGCCCTTTATTCAATCCGGATATTGCCAAAATTGCCAATCGCCGTTTGGTGCCTTACACTCCCGGATGCGGTTCGGTTTCGGAAGTGGGATTTGCACAGGAAGCCGGTTGCGATTTGTGCAAAATATTTCCCGGCGATGTTTTGGGACCGAATTTCGTCAAAGGCTTAAAAGCTCCGATGCCTTGGTCGCTATTGATGGTAACCGGCGGAGTAAAACCGGAAGAAGCCAATCTGAAAGCTTGGTTCGATGCCGGCGTAACTTGTGTGGGAATGGGTTCCAATCTTTTTCCGAAAGAAGTGATAGCCGCTAAAGAATGGGGAAAAATTACCGAATTATGTAAAAATGCGTTAGCTATTGTTGGAAAAATTCGATAAATACGCTTTATTCCAATCGCATTAAAAACTCGGTCAGATTTTGGTCGTGATCGAGTTCCAACTTTTTACGCAGGCGGTAACGAGCCATCTCAACGCTTTTGGTTGAAATATTCAATAAGCTCGCTATTTCTTTCGAACTGAAATTCATGCGAATATAAGCGGCTAATTTTAAATCGGACGGCGTTAAACTCTTGTATTTTGAATTTAACCGGATAAGATAATTATCGTAAGTTTTATTAAATTTCGTTTCGAATATCTTCCATTCTTCCTCCGGATTTTTATTCTTTGCCACGATTTGTTTCAAGCCGCTAATGTCAATTGAAGTCATTTTCCCGGATGACAATTTGTTTATCTCTTCATCAATCCGATTCATTAAATCGCTTTTATATAGCATGGATTCGGTAACGCGCAACAATTCCTCATTTTGTGACTTGATTTTTTCCTGCAACAGCCGATTTTCTATCTTGGCTATCTCTTGTTCATGCTCCAGAGAGAGTTGATGTTTCTGCTGTTGCCATCTTTTCCGAAGATAACGTCTGAAAAAGTAAATCAAAATACAAAGCAACAACAAAGTCGTACAAAAACCCTCCCAATCGAGATACCAGGGAGGAAGCACTTTTATCTTCAACTTCTGAGAATAAAATTCCTGTTCATTTCCTTCAATCATGGCCTTTATTTGCAACGTATATTTTCCCTGCGGCAACTTGGTAAAAGTAATAATGTTGTCGGACGACGGCAGGGAGTAATTTTCGGAAAGTCCCTCTAATTGATAACTGTAACGTATATTCCCGTTGTTTTCATAATCAGGTAAAACAAAGCGGATATAAATGGTTTTATGATTGTACGGAAATTTTATTTCGTGTTGGCTGTAATACAAGAGTTCATGAGGCAACGGCATAGATGCCATCGTATCCGTATATTCTCCTATATCCCTGATGCAAACCTGTATATGCATATCGAGCGGAGTAAATTGCGTGTTGAGGAGCGTAAACCCTTTCGATGTGCAAACTAAAAATTGATCGTCTGCTATTTTTTTAATGTTTTCATAGCCGTAAATCAATTGGTTATTCAACAATTCCATGGCAGCGCTTTGGAGAATATGAGCCGTCGGCCGGTTGTAATCTTGGATGCAAAAAAATTGATCGTCGGCAAAGCACCACATTTCCGTATCGGTTATTTGTAACCGATGTAAATGAATATCCGGAGGAAGTAAGCGATTGATGACCGTATCCGGGGAAAAATGTTTCCGGGTATAATCATACTGCCAAATGCTTGCAGACTTGAGTAAATACACTTGTCCGTTAAACGAATAAATACCTCGTGCGGTGGCGTTGTCTATCCCGATATCCTCTAAGCGACAGGTACAATAATTGACGCCGGTGAAAGTATCGTCGAATTTCGCTTGAAAAATTCCGACATTACTGTTGCCGAAATAGATCATATTCTCTCGGTCTTTTGCCAACCAGCCGGCATTGTAGGGACAGATGGCTTGTTTCTTAACAATATAGGAATTTCCTTCTTTTTTCAGGGTACACATTCCGTCATACGTAAGAATAAGAAGAGTCTTTTCATCCGGTTCTTCAATGGCATTGATTCCGCTGCCCATATAAATGAATTGCCCTTGATTTCCGGTAACGGCATAAAGACCTTTGTTATGTCCGCAAAACAGTGTGTTTCCGATTTTCCGGAGAAACCATACCTGCCCCATGGTTTGAGGCATCAATGAAAATTGAGGTTCGTGCAAGGAAGAAGAAAATTCATTGATCGGACAATAAAACAAGCCTTGGTTGGTGGCAAAATAGAATCGGTCGTTATACGCTTCGATTTGATAGACAGAGCCGAGTACGCCTTTCGTATCGGGAAACGAATAAGTCGGACTGTTCATTTGCAGATGACAAATTCCCCGATCCAATCCGAGCCATAAATTATCGGCATTATCTCTTAAGAGCGATAAAACCGTATTATTTTCCAATCCTTTGGATTTATTGATGGTCATCAACAGGTTTCCAATGGAATCGGTAACAAGTAAGCCATCGAGTATAGTGCCAAAGACCAATCGTCCGCCGGGTAAGGTAGTGGTACTGAATATCAGATTTTTCTTCAAGTAGTCGTTACAGGGGAAGGGACATGGAGACACTTTGTCGTTTTCCAACCGGTACAATCCTCTATCCATCGTAGCAATCAGTATTTCATGGGAAGACAAGGGTTCCATTCCATACACGCAATCCCCGGTTAATACTTCTCCTCCCAATACGGGAATCAATCGGTTATTTACGACTTCCATCAAACCGAGTACTTTTTCTTGGACAAAAAGCCGGTTGTTGACCGTAAACAAAAATTGGAATCGGTTGGGAGCATTGATAACGGACAATGTTTTATCTTGAAGATTGTATTTATAGATATTCCGAAAACTGTGAAAATAAACGGCATGGTCGAACAGCACGAT